>JAAZIT010000396.1 GCA_012800685.1 Clostridiales bacterium | reverse complement strand
TTTCCATTTTAAAATTTAAAAATAGGAGTTTGCATATTTTCTTTTTACATACAATTATTAAACTAACCCTAAACCTAACTCTAGCCCTAATCTTATTTCTCGTTATTTAAAACTAAATATTATTCTATAAAATTTAAGTCTATATTCCTTTAAGTTCTGGTATTTTTATATATTACAAATTACCCACTGTTTTAATAATTTCGGAAACAAGCTTTTTAAATACTTCAGCAGTTTTATCAGCAGTCTCCTTAACCTCCTCATGAGTTAGAGGGTTACCTGTCATGCCACAAGCAAGGTTTGAAATACATGAAACTCCACATATTATCATTCCACAGTGGTTAGCTGTAATGGCTTCAATTGCTGTTGACATTCCAACGGCATCAGCCCCCAAAGTGCGATACATTTTTATTTCCGCAGGGCTTTCATATGCAGGCCCTGAAGTTTGAATATAAACTCCCTTTTGAAGTGGAATATTATTTTTTTCTGCTGTTTCCAAAATAATCTTTTGGATATCTCTATCATAAATATTTGACATATCTGGGAATCTTAGTCCTAGCTCATCTATGTTTGCCCCAATAAGAGGATTTGGAACAAAGCTTGAGATATGGTCGGTTATCATCATTAAATCCCCTGCTTTAAAGTCAAAGCTAATTCCACCAGCTGCATTAGTTAGGAACAAGTATTTAGCACCCATAAGCGTTAAAAGTCTTATAGGAAGCACTACATCAGTTATTTCATACCCCTCGTACAAATGAACCCTACCTTGCATAATAACCGTTGGAACATTACCAACATAAGCGAAAACAAATCTTCCCTTATGCCCTGAAACAGTTGAGGTAGGAAAGTTTTTAATATCCTTATAATCAATAGTCCCCTTTATATCTAAGGTTTCAGCGAAATCACCTAGTCCAGAGCCTAGTATTAGTGCCATTTGGGGCTGAAATGGGATTCTATCCTTTATGCTATTATAACAATCATTAAGTTTTTTATAAACCATATCTATTCTCCTTATTTTAAAATATAATAATATTATAGCATTTTGATATGAATTTCGCAATAGTTTTCTAAGCTTTGTTTTAATTTAGGCATAAAAAGAATACTGCAATACTAATAGTAAAGCAGTATTCTTATATTATATAAATTGTTTTTATTCTAGTTCAAACGCTCCAGTATAAAGCTGGTAGTATTTTCCCTTTTGTGTTATTAAATCGTCATGGCTCCCACGCTCTATAATTCTTCCCTGTTCTAGCACCATGATTACATCAGAGTTCTTAACAGTTGAAAGTCTATGGGCAATTACAAATACTGTTCTACCCTTCATTAGTGCGTCCATTCCTCTTTGAACAATCGCCTCAGTTCTTGTATCAATAGAAGATGTTGCCTCGTCCAAAATCATTACTGGTGGGTCAGCCACTGCCGCTCTACCGATTGCTAAAAGCTGTCTTTGTCCTTGTGATAAATTGCTTCCGTTTCCAGTTAACTGTGTACTATAACCCTCTGGAAGTCTTACAATAAAATCATGTGCTCCAGCAAGCTTTGCAGCTGCAATACACTCATCATCAGTTGCTTTGAGTCTTCCATAACGAATGTTATCCATAACTGTTCCTGTAAACAGATTTGTATCCTGCAAAACTATTCCTAAGGAACGTCTTAAATCGTCCTTTTTAATCTTATTAATATTAATTCCATCATATCGAATTTTTCCATCTGCAATATCATAAAAGCGATTAAGAAGATTTGTAATAGTTGTTTTTCCTGCACCAGTTGAACCAACAAAGGCAACCTTTGTTCCAGGCTCAGCATAAAGAGTTATATTATGGAGAACGGTTTTATCTTCATTATAACCAAAGTCAACATCAAAGAGACGAACGTCGCCCTTAAGCTCTTCATAGGTTACCGTGCCGTCACCATGTGGGTGCTTCCACGCCCAAAGACCTGTACGCTCACTAGTTTCAGTAATTTCCCCATTAATTCTTTTAATGTTAACAAGAGTTACATAACCCTCGTCAACCTCTGGCTCTTGATCAAGAAGCTCGAAAACTCTTTCTGCTCCTGCAAGTCCCATTACAATAGCATTAATCTGATGTGAAACCTGATTAATATTTCCAGCAAAGTTCTTTGTCATATTTAAAAATGGAACAACAACAGCAATACTAAGTGCAAGCCCTGAAATGCTTAGGTTTTTAGCTCCCAATATTAACAAAAGTCCTGCTGCAATTGCAACAATAACATAAAGCACGTTTCCAATGTTATTTAGGATTGGACCTAGAATATTTGCATATTTATTCGCTTTTTCGGATTCAACGAAAAGCTTATCATTAATTTTATCGAAGTCCGCCTTGCTTTCGTCCTCATGACAAAATACCTTTACTACCTTTTGTCCATTCATCATTTCTTCAATAAAGCCCTCTTCTTCTCCTAAGGCTTGCTGTTGTCTAATAAAGTGTTTAGCTGAACCACCACCGATTTTTCTTGTGATGAGAGCCATTATAACCACCCCTGAAATAACAACAAGTGTCATCCAAACGGAGAAGTAAAGCATAAGGAAAAATACAGTTGAAACAGAAACAACTGACATAAGAAGCTGAGGATAGCTCTGTGAAATCATTTGTCTTAGAGCCTCAACGTCATTATTATAATAACTCATGATATCCCCATGGCTATTAGTGTCAAAAAACCTAATTGGGAGACTTTGCATTTTCACGAACATTTTTTCTCTCATCTTCCTAAGAGTGCCTTGAGTAATAAAAGCCATAAGCTGATTATACACAATTGATGAGACTAATGCTAAAACGTAAAACACCACTAAAATCCCTACATATGTTAGGATTCTTGTTTTTACTCCGCCCCAGTCACCTGTTTTATAACTTTCTTCCACAAGTGCAATTACTTTTTGCATAAATAGTGAGGGAAAAGATGAAACTGCCGCACTAAAAATAATACAGATGATTGTTATCGGCATCATTACAGGGTAAAATTGCTTAATAGTCTTTAGCATTCTTCCAGTCATACCTTTTTTTGACTTAGTTTTATTCTTCATCTGTATCACCCGCCTTATTCTGTGATTCATAAATCTCTTTATAAATCTCATTGTTTACCAAAAGCTCATCGTGTGTTCCAATAGCATTTATTCCACCAGATTCCATTACAATAATTCTATCCGCTTCCATAACTGAATTGACACGCTGTGCAATTATTATCTTTGTTGTATCAGGAATTAGGTCGCTCATTGCTCCCCTTAATTGAGCATCAGTTTTCGTATCAACTGCACTTGTTGAGTCATCTAAAATCAAAATCTTAGGATTTTTAAGAAGCGCTCTTGCTATACAAAGTCTCTGCTTTTGTCCTCCTGAAACGTTAGTACCACCCTGTTCAATATGGGTGTCATAGCCGTTTGGAAAAGCTGTTATAAAGCTATCCGCTTGAGAAAGCTTACAAGCATGAACAAGCTGTTCATCAGTTGCGTCTTTATTTCCCCAACGAAGATTTTCTTTAATACTTCCAGAAAACAGCTCGTTTTTTTGCAAAACAACTGCAACCGTATTTCTTAGTGATTCAACATCATAGTCTCTAACATCAACTCCGCCAACCTTTACAGTTCCCTCTGTGGCATCGTAAAGTCTTGGGATAAGCTGAATTAGCGAGGTTTTCGCTGAACCAGTTCCACCGATTATTCCAATAGTTTCGCCTGACTTAATATGCAAATCGATATTTTCAAGTGCCATACGCTCGGCTTTTTTAGAATATTTAAAGCTTACACCGTTAAAATCAATTGAACCGTTATTAATAGTTTTAATTGGATTTTCATTATTTGAGAGGGTGCTTTTCTCATTTAACACAGCTGAAATTCGTTTAGCAGATTCGCTTGCCATGGTTATCATAACAAAAACCATTGAAAGCATCATTAGACTGTTTAGTATCATAAAGCTATAAGTAATAAGCGCTGAAAGTTGTCCAACATCAAGGTTTAGCCCCCTAGATGTAATAATTGTATAAGAACCAAATGAAAGCACAAAGCACATAACTGTAAATAGGCAAAATTGCATCATTGGCCCATTAAATGCCAAAATTCTTTCAGCTCTTGTGAACTGCTTTGCAACATCTCCAGAGGCTTTTGCAAATTTATTTGTTTCAAACTTTTCTCTAACAAAGGATTTTACAACTCTAATTCCCTTTACATTTTCTTGAACGGACGCATTCATGTCATCGTACATATTAAAACCTTTTTTGAATATTGGTATTGTTTTCTTAATTACCAAAAACAGACCAAACGCCAACAAAGGAACAACCACTAAGAAAATAGTAGCCATTTTTTTACCCATTACAAAAGCCATTACAAAAGCGAAAATTAACATTAATGGGCTTCTGATTGCTATTCTTATTATCATCATAAATGCCATTTGAACGTTGCTGACATCTGTTGTCATACGAGTTACAAGTGACGAGGTTGAAAAATTATCTATGTTTTCAAATGAATAATCCTGAATTTTATAAAACATATCTTTTCTTAAATTTTTCGCAAAGCCACATGAGGCTGTTGCACAAGTGTTTCCTGCTAAAACTCCGAATAGTAGGGAAAGAGCAGCCATAGCTATGAGCACTCCACCATATTGCATAATTACATCTAGTCCACAGCCACCTTTAATTTCGTTAATAAGTTTCGCTGTAATAAATGGAATTATACATTCCAAAACAACCTCTAGGGAAACTAAAATTGGGGTCATTATGGAAACTTTTTTGTATTCTCGTACACTTTTGGAAATTGTCTTTATCATATAATATTTTCCCCTTCCTCTCTTCTAAAAACAACCTGTGTAATTTTGCCTTTAAGCAAGTATTAACAGATTCTAATTGCATTATCCTCATACCTAAAGGTTATTTAAGCCTCTGGCTGGATTTTCTTCCAATGCTCCATTAATCTTGAAAGCTTTAAGAATAAATCTTTTTTTTCATCTTCTGTTAGACATTCAAGCATTCGTTCAGCTTGGGCTGAAAACTCTTTTTCAGAAATATCGGCTTTTTCCTTGCCAGCTTCTGTAAGCTTGATATTTAAAT
This sequence comes from Clostridiales bacterium, assembly GCA_012800685.1. GTDB lineage: Bacteria > Bacillota > Clostridia > Oscillospirales > Ruminococcaceae > JAAZZIT01. The sequence continues at coordinate 798 of JAAZIT010000396.1, read as the reverse complement.
TACGCTTGTCCTTTTCACTTTTTGTTTTTTCAATAAATCCGTCCTCTTCAGTTTTAGCAAGTATCTCGCTTAACGAGCCTGAACACACGCCTAAAACCTCTTGAAGTTCTTTTTGTGGCATTTCTCCACGTTCAGAAAGGACAGAAAAAATACGCCTTCTGCTCGCTCTTCCACCAACCTTAAAGTGAAGGAATTGCCCGCATATGACGAGTTTTATAATAGTGTTTTGGGATAGCTTGTTTTCATCAAATTTCACTTAGATATTTGCCCCCCTCATTTGAGTATATACCTATTTTAACCTAAATATTTTTAATTGTCAAGGTACCTTGACAATTTATGTTGGAGAAATCAGCCATGTTCGAGCCATGGTTTTTGGTGATTTTTACTATATAAAAATGTTTTTATAGAATTTTAGTTTAACAAACCCACAAAAATGGCTTTTCCTCATAGGAAGATTTGAAACTAAATTTTGTGGTATGTATTTAGATGGTTTGTTTAAGTATGTAGATAGCTTGTTTAGGAAAAATGATAAAAAGGCTATTTTTAGATACTGTTTTTATATGGTTTTGTTAGTAAATAAGTGCTTATTTATATTTAGAAAAGACTTCATTTGGAGTAGTTCATAATATTTCGGTTTAATAGTCGTGCAGGTGGCTTGTTTAACGTTGCGTAATAAAAAAAGACTGTTCGTTAGAACAGTCTTTAATTCTAGTTTTATTGATTAAACAGGTGGCTTGTTTAACGTTGCGTAATAAAAAAGGCTGTTCATATAGAACAGTCTTTAATTCTAGTTTTATT
>JAAZIT010000395.1 GCA_012800685.1 Clostridiales bacterium | reverse complement strand
TAAGAACGCCCACTGTGGTGCTTCATGGTGCGAGTGGGAAATGCCATTAAGAAAAAGGAATCCGAAAATAATAAAAGAAGCTAAAATAAAATATGCCAATGAAATAGAATTTCAATGTTTTTTACAATATGAATTTTTTAAGCAATGGTTTAAATTAAAAGAATACGCAAACAATAGGGGAATTCAAATTATTGGGGATATTCCAATATATGCCGCTCTTGACAGTGTTGATGTTTGGTGCAATCCTGAACAATTTCAACTTGATAATATGCTTGTGCCAACATTTGTTGCTGGCTTTCCGCCAGATGATTTTTCTGTTAATGGACAGCTTTGGGGTAATCCTCTTTACAATTGGAATTACATGAAAGAGGATGGCTACACCTGGTGGGTTAACAGAATAAAAGCGGCTAAGATGCTATATGATATTGTTAGAATCGACCATTTTATTGGATTTGACAGATACTATGCAATTCCTTATGGAAATGAAACTGCTATAGGCTGTGACTGGATGGAGGGCCCAAAGTTTTCATTATTTGAAAAGATTATTGAGAAAACTGGCGAGGGTAGAATAATTGCTGAGGACTTAGGGATTGTAACTCCTGCTGTAAAAAAGCTTTTAAAGCAATGTGGTTATCCAGGAATGAAGGTTCTTCAATTTGGATTTTCTCCAGATGCCGAAAGTGATTATTTACCACAAAATTACAAAACCTCAAACTGCATAGTTTACACGGGTACTCATGATAGCGACACAGTTCTTGGTTGGTCAAAAGCTTGTGACGAAAGTAGTTTATCCTTTGCAAAAGAGTACCTCGGCGTAGGCTCTACCGCTAATTTTGCTTGGGATTTTATCAGACTTGCATGGCAAAGCGTTGCTGATACAGCTATGACAACTACACAGGACTTATTAGAATATGACAACAAAGCCAGAATGAATGTGCCTTCTACAGTTGGGACTAACTGGAAATGGAGATATAAAAAAGGTGATTTAAGTGATAAAATTGCCCAAAAGCTTAAAAGAATAACTATTTTATCAGCTAGAACTAAAGACAAGAATATTATTAAAATTGGTGGAAACGAGAGGAGCAATTCAATGAACAAAACAGAATTAATGACTGAATTTTTAAATAATTTATCAAATAAATATGATAAACAGCCTAAAGACGCAAAGCCTTATGAGCTTCATGACGCACTTTCAACAGCAGTTATGGACAGTATTGGTGAGGCTTGGGAAACAAGCAGGAGCATTCATCAAAAGTCAAGAAAGGCAAGCTATCTTTCAATGGAATTTCTTGTTGGAAGAGCTATTTACAACAATCTTCTTTGTACTGGTGAATTAGACAAGGCTAAAGAAATTTTTGAGGAATGTGGAGTATCCTTAGCTGACATTGAAGAAATTAAGGATTCAGCATTGGGCAATGGTGGTTTAGGAAGACTTGCTGCTTGTTTTTTAGATTCAGCTGCAACTCTCGATTTACCACTTGATGGATATGGAATTAGATACAAATATGGTCTTTTTAGCCAGAGCTTTAAGGATGGCTTTCAAATGGAAAGTGCTGATGATTGGACAATTCACGGCGACCCATGGAGTATAAGAAAAGCAGATG
>JAAZIT010000394.1 GCA_012800685.1 Clostridiales bacterium | reverse complement strand
AGCCTTCACGTTTTACAACAAATTTTTTAGGTAAAATAATACCAAAAGTTGCAACTAGAATTGTTGAGAGAATAATTATTATAGCGAAGGAAAGCACTAAGGTTAAATCATAAAGAGTAGAAGCTTTTTCTAAATCCCCAAATGCACTTAGTAATGCCTTTGATAGATAAATGAAAAATCCAGTCTCAGCAAAAACCGAAAATGTGATTGTCATTAAAGTTTTTGAAACTGATGTTGAAACCATAAGCTGATTTGGCTTTGAAACTAATTTTTTAAGCCTTTTAGCTGATTTATCGTTTTCACTTCTTTTATTTAGTTTAGAATCATTTATTTCCACCACTGCCGTTTCACAAGCGGATAAAAATCCTGTAAAAAACAAAGTAATTAAACATCCTATTATTCCGATTAAGACCCGACTTCCGTCGTCCATTTAATAATCCAGCCCTTCATTAAAATATTTATAAAGTATCGACTTTATATGCATATTAACATAATATTTTATCTTATAAAACAATGATACTATGTTTATAAAGTAAAGTCAATAGTCAAAACACCCTTTTTGTTAAATATAAGATTACAATTTGTTTACAGTTTTTGTTACAATTAGAAAACGCTTGAAAATAATTAGATTTCATTTCAAATTCAATGGTATAAACCTTTAGACACAGTACCTTTTTTAAAGCCTAGACGATAAATTAATAGAAAGAAAAAATTATAAGCCAACGTTCTTTAAGGAATGTTGGCTTATGATTTTCAATTAATTCGATTTACGCTTTGTATTACATTATTAAGTATTACATCTGATTACCATACACTATAATTTATAATATATAATAATTCGACATACAAATCATACTTTATGCAATAATATTATCCTAAATGTTTTCTAAGGATAACGTAGGGATTCCGTTTAAACTCTCATCTGCTCTTTTTCCAGCAAGGTAATCAAAGTATCCCTGACAACCTATCATCGCACCATTATCTCCACAGTATTTTAGCTGTGGCATATAAACCTTGTATCCTCTTTCCCCGCAAGCTTTTTCAATGCTTTCCCTTATACCAGAATTAGCTGAAACTCCCCCAGCTAAAGCTATTGTTTTGTAACCTATATCAGCCGCAGCTCTCATTAGCTTGTCAACCAGTATTTCGCAAACTGTTTTTTGAAAAGAAGCTGCAACATCGTTAACTACAATTTCTTCCCCTTTTTGGGTAGTGTTGTGAACTAAATTAATTACAGCTGTTTTTAGACCTGAAAAACTAAAGTCATATTCACTTCCTGCAACCTTTGGGTGTGGGAGCTTGTATGCACTGCTATTTCCCAATTTAGCGGCGTTGTCAATGTGAATTCCACCAGGATAAGGAAAGCCTAATACTCTCGCCACTTTGTCAAAGCACTCCCCTGCTGCATCATCTCTTGTTCTTCCAATTACTTTAAACTTTGTATAATCTAAAACCTCAACAATGTGACTGTGCCCTCCACTTACAACTAAGCATAAATATGGTGGTTTTAAATCCTCGTGAGTAATATAGTTAGCAGCCATATGCCCAGCTATGTGATGAACTGGTATTAAAGGCTTTCCAGTAGCCATTGCTAAGCCCTTT
>JAAZIT010000393.1 GCA_012800685.1 Clostridiales bacterium | reverse complement strand
TGGAATACTGAAATACCCATCATTGTTGTAATAACAGGAATTTGCATAACTTCAGCAAGCTCCGTAATTTCGTCCTGTGCATTTGACGCAAATACTCCCCCACCAACACAAATTAGCGGTCTTTTAGCCTCTTCAAGAGCTTTCATTACTCTTTTAACTTGAGCATGATTTCCCTTACCAGTTGGCTTATAGCTTCGAATATCAACCTTATCTGGGTATTCAAAATCAATAAGAGTGTTTTGAACGTCCATAGGCACATCAATTAAAACAGGGCCAGGTCGTCCTGTTGCCGAAATAAAAAACGCCTCTTTAAAAATTTGCGGTAAATCCTCCGCCTGCTTTGCTAAATAGCTGTGCTTTACAAAAGGCTCTGCTGCACCTGTAATATCCGCCTCTTGAAAAACATCTCGTCCTATCTGGTCGCTATTAACCTGACCAGTAATACAAATAAGTGGAATTGAATCAGCGTAAGCTGTTGCAATAGCAGGAAGTAGGTTTAACGCACCAGGGCCACTTGTGGCAATACATACAGCTGGCTTTCCAGTAATTCTGGCATAACCGTTTGCAGCGTGTCCACCATTTGCCTCTTGTCGAACCAAAATATGCTTAATTCCACTATCTATTATCTTGTCATAAAAAGGGCAAATTGCTGCGCCTGGATATCCAAAAACAGTGGTAATTCCCTCTGCCTTTAAACATTCAACCATAGCTTCGCAAGCCTTTATCATATATGAACATTCCCTTCTGAGCCAAAATATCGGCTTATATGTGAGGAGTGATATTAACTAAATAATACCACACTCGTCATAGTCTTTCCATTTTTCAATATATGCTTTGTTGCTAAGTAACTTATAGACGAAAAACGCCGTTGACGCCACGACCAAGATAAGTGCCCCTATTATAGTATAAAATGCTTTTTTTTCTGCGTGCTTTTTCATAATGCTTTTCATCCTTTCTATTTACAAAATCTTCTTTCCTAAAGAAGATTACATACAAAATATTTTACCATACTACTCACAATAAGTCAAATATTCCTCAAGGGTTTTATCACTGCCCTCAATCGCCCTCGCTAAATCCTTTCCCACATACCTAAAGTGCCATGGCTCATATATATATCCAGTTATTTCAATTGAATTTTGTGGATATCTCAAAATAAAACCATATCTCTGTGCATTTTCTTTTAACCAACGAAATTCCATTGTTTTGTCAAACTCATCATATACATCGTCATCCTCTTCAGTGACTATATCAAGGGCTAAACCTGTGTTGTGTTCACTACAATAAGGAGGAGCAATATTTTTATAAGTATCAATTTCAGCTTCTTCTTTAGTCATTCCCATAGAAATCCTACCAATAATTCCATTTTTAATAAGATTCTCTTGATACTCAGGTGAGCGATATCCAGACAACAGCTTTATCTTTAATCCATTACATAAAGCTGCAGATTTCATGCAGAGAAAGCTTTCAGATGTGCTTTTCTCAAGCATTTTTCCATTATCACTAATCACTAAATCAGGACAAAAATTTTTAGGAATAGGATTTTTTTTATTTACAAGAATTAAATAATCCATAATATCACCTTTCATATATGTATTTTAAGCCTTAACTATTTTATGCTAATTAATTCAGTTATAAAACCTTTTCAACAATCATATAATTTTAAAAAGAAGAGGTGATATTCTGTGAATGATTTAAAAAGGACTGCGGGACGTGCTGTTGCTGTAATATTAGCAGTTGTAGCTACCCCATTTTTAATTTGGGGTGGCTCTATAGCAATGCCTTATATATCTCAATTTTCCCAAACTATGGGAAGAGCTTCAGCAAGACTTAGCTTTATTAATTCCGAAGATGCTGTTTCAAGCTTTAAAAAGCTTTCAGATAACATTAATAATTCAACAACCCCAATAAGCAATATAGATACTCCAATGAATAGCCTAGACATTCCAAATAACGAATTTCAAATTGGTAATGGTTCGGCATGGAACATTGATATGGCACCAGAAGAGATTGAGACTCCGTCAATAAATCCACCTTTAGCGACCCCAAGCCAAGATATTTTGTCTGCACTTCCCTATCCAACAAATATTGAGGATAATGATGGAAAAATAGTTACCGTTCAATATGGAACATATTCCGATAAAGCATACTTTAATCTTGATAAGGGTGGACAAGTGAGAAATTGTACCAGCATATCAAACGCTACCTTAAAAGAAGCCAGTCAACAACTCCCTGATATTCAGCTTAATCTTGATAGCAAAGAGCCACAGGTATTAATATATCACACACATACTACTGAAAGCTTTGAGCCATATACAAGAGATTTTTATGATAAATCATTTTCTAGTAAATCCACCGACACAACTAAAAATATAGTTGCCGTAGGGGACGCAATTTGTGCAGAGCTTGATAAAGCAGG
>JAAZIT010000392.1 GCA_012800685.1 Clostridiales bacterium | reverse complement strand
TGGGAAGCTACTCTAAAATCGGCGATAACGTGAAGCTAGATAACTCCATAGTTTGCAGAAACTCAGGACTTTCAAAGGGAGTTGAGTGTGACAAAATGACAGTTATAGGAGCGCAAACTCGGATTGGCGAAAACACTATCGTTAAGGAAAAGGTAAAAATATGGGATGGGAAAAGAATTTCACCCAACATTACTGTTAGCACCGATGTAAAGGAATATTCAGACGGAGAGATTTGTTTTGACGAGGACGGAATTTTCTCCGACATTAGCGGAATAATTACACCGATGATGGCATCTGTATTTGGTGCGGCAGCAGGAACAAGTCTTAAAAAAGGCGAGAGCGTTGCTGTTGGATATTCGGGAGTAAACATTGCCTCACGAGCTTTGGCTAAAGCACTGGCCTCAGGTGTTAGTTCATCAGGAGTAAAGGTTTGGTGGCTAGGGAATTGTTGTGAGAATCAAGTGTTCTTTTCAATGAAACAGGCTATGTCAAGACTTGGAATTATAGTTTCATCAGACTATTCAGCTAGCATAAAGGTATTTGCCGAAGGAGGTCTCCCCCTAACTAGGCAGCAAGAAAGAGATATGGAAAAGGCAATTAATTCTCATAGCTATCGTCAGGTTAATTTTGACGACTTTGGTGATATTCAAGATGGGAAGTCCTTAAAGGGATTATATGTTGAACAGCTTTTAAGAATTCTTCCAGACAAATTTAACGGAATTAATATTAGGGTTAGAACAACGAATCCTGAAATAGCTCAAATCGCAGACAAGCTGTTTTATCCTCGCAACGACTTAAGTGGACAAGAGATTACAGTTCATATAAATCCAGACGGTCGAAGCTGTTCAGCTTATACTGAAAAAACAGGATATGTATTCCATGAGAAGCTTGTTATGGCTGCGGCAAAAGACAACTTCGCTATGGATTATCCAGTGGCTGTACCTTATACTTTTCCAGATGCAATTAATGAGTATGCCAATAAATCTCAAGGCACGGTTTTAAGGTATTATCACTGTCCAAGTGATAATTCTGATTTGTTGTCACGAGCTAATGCAGTTCATGATTATAATATTTTTGTTCGTGATGCCCTATGCTTAACGGCTAGACTGGGGGCAATGCTAAGCCGAGATAAAAAATCTTTAGGAAGACTTCTTAGCGATGTTCCAGAGTTTTATTCATCTCAAAGATTTATTGCCGTTAATGGTTCAACTGCCAATGTTTTAAAGGAAATTAAAGACGGCGACCAAAAATCTAAAGAGGGTATTGTTTGGAAAACCCCAACCTCAAGAGCTATCGTTAGACCTTTAAAATCTGGAAAGGGATTAATGATTTTCGCAGAGGGCTTTAAAGCGGAAATTGCAACTCTCTTGTGCGACGATATTGAAAAGAAAATCAAAAATATTGATAATAAGTAATTTTGTTTAGGTGACTTGATTTCTACTAAAAAGGTGGTTTTATACCGCCTTTTTGTGCATTTTACTACTTAATTCCGAAGGTCTGTTCTCTTGACTTTTGTGGGGTTTAGTAGTACAATTACAGAAGGTGTTTATGTGCGGACCGATTTCTTATTTTGACGACAGTCATTTTACCATTAAGTTTTTACAACGCCTGTCGTGTTTTTGTTAATAACCGTGAAATATAATTGAAAGGAGTATTTTCTGACCCCCTGTACTGAACTGTTGTTTGATAGGGATTACAGAAAAGGAAAGAAAAATATGAAAATGAATGACAAATAATACAAACCAAAATTCTAGCGTTCCAAAAATGGAGGAGGAAAAGAAGACACAATCTAAGACTCGCAGATTTAGAAAAGCTGCACCAAAAAAGTCATCTGTGCCACTTGATGGACTATCAAATCTTATAACCATTGAACAGACACAAAGAGATTTATCTACAATTAAAACTTCAAATCCTCCAAAGACAAATCCTAATCAAAGGAAAACACAGTCTGACGCTAATGTACAAAATGTAGATACAAAGAAAGTTGCCTCACTAGGTAATAATTCTAACGTAAATAGGAAGCCAAGTGCTTCTAAGAGGCTGGCTAGAGTAAATACAAGCTCTAGTTCTAGTAAAGATGAGGCTGCTAAAGCTACAACAAAATCACTTCCAAATGTTAATACTAATAAAAGTGCTACAACAACATCATTAACAAACACTAAAAATGCTACAAAAACTAACCCAAGAACAAAAAATAACAAAACAAAATCACCTAATATCAAACAAAATGAAAACTTAAAAACTAACAATATAAAAGCTCCAGTTGGGGCAAAGAGCGCGAACAAGCCTAGAAAAAGCAGTTCCAAGCAACAAAGAAAGACACCAGTTAGGATTATTCCTTTAGGTGGGCTTAACGAAATAGGAAAGAATTTTACACTAGTTGAATGTGCTAATGATATATTTATAATTGACTGTGGAATGGCATTCCCTGACGCAGAAATGCCCGGAGTTGACATTGTAATTCCAGATTTCACATATGCAGAAAAGAATGCTGATAAAATTAAGGGAATTGTTATTACTCATGGACATGAGGACCACATTGGTGGAATTGCGTATTTTCTTAAAAAAGTTAATGTTCCTGTTTATGGAACAAGACTTACAATCGGACTTCTTGAAGGTAAGCTTAAAGAGCACGGGCTATTAAATACCGCTAAGCTTCACGTTGTTACACCTAAGCAGACAGTTAAATTTGGCTGTATGGCAGTTGAATTTATTAGAGTAAATCACTCTATTCCAGACGCAACTGGATTAGCGGTGCATACACCAGCGGGTGTAATTGTTCATACTGGCGACTTTAAGGTGGATTATACACCGATTGAGGGCGAAATGATTGACCTTGCACGTTTTGCAGAGCTTGGAACCAAGGGCGTTTTGGCGCTTATGTCCGACTCGACAAATGCGGAAAGACCTGGATATACTATGACTGAAAGACGTGTTGGTGAAAGCTTTGGAAAGCTTTTTGCTGGTGCTGAGGGTAAGAGAATAATTATAGCAACCTTTGCCTCGAACGTTCATAGAATCCAGCAGATTATAAATAATGCTGTCCAAAGCGAAAGAAAGGTTGCAATTTCTGGAAGAAGCATGGTTAACGTAATTGGTAAAGGTATTGAGCTAGGATATTTAAAATGTCCAGAGGATATATTTATTGATATTGATTTAGCGGACAGATATCCACCTGAAAAGGTTGTTCTTATAACAACTGGAAGCCAAGGGGAGCCTATGTCTGCGCTAACTAGAATGGCTAGAAATGAACATCGAAAGGTTTCTATTACTTCAAATGACTTTATTATTATTTCTGCAACTCCAATTCCAGGTAACGAGAAGTTTGTTACAAAGGTTGTAAATCAGCTTATGGAAAGTGGTGCGGAGGTAGTATATGAGGCAATGTATGATGTCCACGTTTCAGGACACGCTTGCCAAGAAGAGCTAAAGCTTATGCTTTCGCTAGTTAATCCTAAGTTTTTTATTCCAGTTCATGGTGAATATAAGCATCTTGTGCACCATAAAAACCTTGCTATGGCAGTGGGAATCCCAGAAGAGAATATCATTATTGGAAGTATTGGTAATGTAATTGAATCTGATGGTGTGGATATGAAAATTACTGGACAGGTTCAAGCAGGGCATGTTCTTGTTGACGGTTTAGGTGTTGGTGACGTTGGTGCAATTGTACTACGTGATAGAAAACATCTTGCGCAAGATGGACTTATTATTGCAGTTGCTACAATTGATAGTAAAACAGGAAAAATCTTATCAGGTCCTGATGTTGTTTCAAGGGGATTTGTATATGTTCGAGAAAGCGAAGAGCTTATGGAGCAGGCAAAACAGCTTCTTACAAAATCGCTCCAAAACTGCTTAGACAACAATATGCGTGAGTGGAATGCAATAAAAACAAAAATGAAAGACAATTTGTCTGATTATATTTACGTTAAAACTAAGCGAAAACCAATGATACTTCCTATTATTATGGAGGTATAAGAAATTATAACAAACAGTAAGGGCACGAAAGGGAAGTTATGAAGGGAAAGATAGCATTATTTGTATACGTCATGTTTGGCATAGTATCTATATCAGCTTTGTT
>JAAZIT010000391.1 GCA_012800685.1 Clostridiales bacterium | reverse complement strand
CTAACCTTTTTTATTTCAAAGGTTTTTTCAACATATTCATCACTATATGGAAATTCAATCATTTGAGTCTCATCGCTTTTTTCGTCAGTAAAATGAATGTGAATTGAGTCATTTTCATTTCTTGATTTTCCCCAAATAGTTATTGATGATGAGCCTTTGTCAAAATTCATGTCATTAAAATTAATTGTAACATTATTCCCTATTTGCTCAATACAGCTTCCAACAGGTTTAAAGAAATCACCATATATGTTGCTTCGCCCACAAGCGTCGATAATTTCATATGCTTTATTTATCTTCTTAAACTCAAAGCCTTTAAAAGATATTGGTTCTTCTTGCCTGTCTATTTTAAAGCAAATTGTTTGAACGCCCTTTATTCTTTTTTCAAGCTTAAAGGTGTTAGGAATATAAGTCTGCCAAATGGATTCACCAGTATGCACAAACTCTCCAATACATTTCGATTCTTCCTCATTAGGTATACCCTGCCAAATTTCAAGCTTAAATGGGCTTTCTCTAAACCATGTTATTGCTGGAATAGTTATTTCATCAGCACCGAAATCCCCAAAATCAACACCTCTAAAACCAATTAGCGAATCACCAATAGGCACGTCAACTCCTCCGCTTATTACCTCCTTAAGTGTTTGGCTACTACAATTATGGAGACTAGCTGAAACAAATTTATAAGGATTTATATTTGCCTCGCCCATTCCTGATACACTAAATTCGTACTCGCTTAGAACCGCTGGAGCAATTCCATCATTTTGGGCTGTACATCTAAGCCTAAACTCGCCATCACCTATCGCTGTTACAGCTACTTGATTATCTTGAACATCAATTTTAGCAATATTGGTTTCAATTCCACTATTTGTAACCACCGACCACTTTATATCTCTATAAAAAGCATTTTTAGGAAGAATTTCTGCTGTAACCTGACAGGTCGGGTTTTCTTTTATTAAATTGGAATCCCCTAGTTTGTTAAGCTGAATTTTTCTAACTGGAATTTGATATTGGTTTTCTGAAATTCCTATTGCAGGCTTGTTTTCCTCAATTGCTGACACTCCTACAATATCTTGAGCGCAATCCTTTGAAACAAGAGTAATCTCTGCAGCTGAAAGTCCTTGACTTGAAACTTTGACCTTAATCTCGCCACCCTCTAGATTCGTCATTATCATAGCTAGGAGCTTTCCGTTAAATAGCTTCTTAGTTGTTCCCTTGTACTCCTCATAATCGGTACTGTCGCCATTATCAAGCCCCACAAGGCGCCCCGCTCCAGTTACAGAGACATGAACACGATTATTAGCGTTAGCAACTAGCACACCCTTTTCATCTAATACAGTAATTTCCACAAACGCCATATCTGTTCCGTCAGCTAATAAATCTGTATTACTAGTATTTAAAATTAATTTAGAAGCGTCACCAAAGGATTTTTGAGCGTCCTCCATAATAATTTCGCCACTCTTATTATATCCAACGGCTTTTATTTCTCCCTTTTCATAAGGAACAACCCAGTGAGCATTAAGCTTATCGCCATTTTTAACATCAACCTCTTGAACCCCTTTTGAAACTCCATTCACAAAAAGCTCAACCATTGGTGCATTTGAGTATGCCATAACATCAATTAATTGACCGTCATTAAAATCCCAGTGAGGGAAAAGATGTAAAACTGGCTTTTCTGTCCAGCTTGCTTGATAGCAATAATAGCTGTCCTTTAAAAATCCAGCCGTATCCGCCTGTCCATAATAACTATTTTTTGTAAAGTACGGAGATGGCTCTCCCAAATAGTCAATTCCAGTCCAAATAAATTGTCCTGAAGAAAATTCGCAATCACGGTCCGCTATTATACTTGTTTGAAGTGTTCTGTCGGCTAACCCTTCTCTGCAATTCTCTAAATTTGAACATTGTAAATCCTCGTGGGTTTTAAAGCAAGCTTTTGCAGGGAAATGATACACACCTCTACTCTGAACTCGTGCGGCAGTTTCACTTCCATAAATATACCAGTTAGGATATTTCAAGTGATGCTCGTCATAAAGTCTTTCAGCATAGTTATAACCAGACAAGGTTAGTTGGTCTGAACATTCTTGAGCTCTATCCCATTCAATGTAATTTGAACCAATTGTAGCATAAGCATTCTGTCTTGGATCGTGTTTTAATACCTCTTCTTTAAGCATTTTAGTTATTTGAAGCCCTCTTGGGGAATGATGAGTGTCATAAATTTCATTTCCAATAGACCACATTATAACACTAGGGTGATTTCTATCACGCCTAATCCAACTTTCAACGTCTTTTTTATACCAGTCATTGAAAAACCTTCCGTAGTCATATTTATTCTTAGGCATCTCCCACATATCAAAGGCTTCATTGTCTAATAGAATTCCCATTCTGTCGCAAAGTTCCACTAACTCTGTTGACGGCATATTGTGACTAGTTCTAACTCCATTAACTCCCATTTCTTTCATGATTTCAAGCTGTCTTTGGGTGGCTTTGTAATTTACAGCAGAACCTAAAGCACCTAAATCATGGTGTAGGCACACACCGTTTATTTTAACGTGTTTTCCATTTAAGAAAAATCCCTTATCGGTATCAAATTTAATTTCTCTAAAACCAAAATCCTCAGAATTATCATCTAACAAATTTCCATCTTCGTCTATTATTTCAGTCCAAAGCATATAAAGATTTGGCTCTTCTAAATCCCAAAGCTTTGGAGAATTAACTTTTAGCACATCATCAACTATTGTAATATTATCACTACTATTTAAAGTTGGGTTCAACACCCTTTCATTTAATAAAACAACATCACCATTTTCATCTATTAAGGTGTGCTTTAAAATAGCTTTAGAATTTAAACCAACAATTTCCGTTTGAATATCTAAATTCCATTTATCAGCATTTTTAGCTGTGGAGATATAAATTCCATTAGTATTAATATGGGTTTTATTAAGCTCTTTTAAATAAACACTTCGATAAATTCCAGCACCTGAATACCAACGAGTATTAGGGGCTTCATGCCTAACCTTTACAACAATTAAGTTTTCACCCTTTTCAACAAAATCAGTTATATCAAACTCAAAGGTTGAATATCCATACTTCCATTCGCCAACCTGTTGATTGTTAACATAAACAGTTATGTTAAAATAAACTCCCTCAAAGCTTATCTTGAACAACTTATCATTTGTATCATCTAAAACAAAGGTTTTTTTATACCAACCCTCACTAGTCTCATAAAGGTCATTAACCTGATGAATTAACCAGTCATGAGGAATATCAACTTTTTTCCATGCCGTTATATTTTCAAGCCTTGTATCTAATAATTCTTTTGAAAATTCCCACCCATCATTAAACAAATTTATCATATAATTTTCCTTTCAAATACATAAATTAATTTTTTACTTTCTTGTCTTTATTATATACTTAGGATTCAGCTTAGTCAATCATATAATATTCATATCAACAAGTATAAAAAGCTAAATTATTATCATAATAATATTAAACTATGTTAGATTATGAAACTAAATAATTTGAATGCATATCATATGCAATTTTCAATGTAATTTTTATGTATAATCTTTAAAAATCCATATTACTATCAGTTTCACCAAATTTCACCCTTTCTTTTTGTATAGGTTTCATATTAATGCTGAAAACAAAATCTACAAACTGGTTACAACTAACAAAAACCTATTGACAACGATTACATTATGTGGTATAAATATAGTATCACAAAGAATTATATTTTATGATAATTATATTAAAGGAGGAAAATATGAAAACAACTAAAAAAATACTTGCTGCGCTATTGGCTGTTGCTTGTGCATTTAGCACAGTAGGTTGTAGCAAGGACGGCAACAACAGCTCTTATGAACCAGTTATCGAAGTACCAGATACTGAAGATATTTCTGCAATCCCTGATGATGCAGATAAAAACATTGTATTGTTATCTTATTTCGACATTAACCCTGGTGCAGGCACACCTGAAAAACGTGCCGATCTTCAGCTTTTTGAACAAAAGGGTGGTACAATCGAATACAAAAGAACAACCTCATTGAAAAAATACGATGCTCTAGCTGAGCAAGTTCTTGGGGGAACCGCACCAGACATGTTCTTCTATGAGCAAAAAATGTCATTCCCTTGTAACGTTGTTCAAGGAATGTTCCAGCCAATCGATTCAATTGTTGATTTTGACTCAGGTCTATGGGCTGATGTCAAGGAAACTTCAGAGCAGTATGCAATTAATGGAAAGCACTATGTTGCACCAGTTGATTTCGGCGCATTGTCAGTTATTACTTATGACCAGAACAACATTGACAATAACGGCCTTGATGATCCATACCAACTTTACCTCGAAGGTAAGTGGGACTGGGATGCTATGATGTCAATCATGAAGGAATGGTCTGCGGCAGGTTCTGCTGAAAATCTAAACTACGGAATAAACGGTTGGTTCCAACCATTTATTTTCCACTCAACAGGAAAAACACTTATTACCTATGATGATGCATCTAAAAAGTATTCATCAAATCTAAATGACGCCGATTTAGAGAGAGCTGCAAACTACCTCTACGAAATAGGCAAAAACAACCTTTACTATCCTGATTGGGTTGGTCAAGCAAGTGATGCATTTCAGAAGAATGTTCTTTTCTACGCAATGGGTTCATGGGCTTCAACAGGTTCACATTCACCAAAGGAAGGTGATAACTGGGTTGTAGTTCCTATTCCAAAGGACCCTAACAGCGATGATTATTATGTTTCTCTTGACGTAACGGCTTATATGTGGGTTAAGGGCTCAACTAAATCTGACGCAATGAAATGCTGGTTTGAATGCGCTAAGATTGTTAACACTCAAGAAGAATATAAAGCTTTAACCAAAGAAAAATTCAAGGTTGAAAATCCAAACTGGAGTGAAGAAGCTTACAACATGGCATTTAACGAAGTTGTTTCTAATAAGTTTGTAAGACTTAACGACCCTGGTTATGGTATATCATCAGATTTATCAAATGATGACGCAGCAACAAATGACAGCAAAGAAGCTATCGTGGCTTATATGTATTCATCTGTTTTAAAAGCTGATGTTGACTCTGGTGCCCAGTTCACATGGACACAGCTTAGAGCATCTTATTCAAATAAGATACAATCAGAGCTTGATGAGTTTAATAATACTTTCTCAAACTTTATGGCAAAAGATTCTTAATAAATTTAAAAAACTGGTAGCATATAATTGCTACCAGTTTTTATTTGTATTAAAATCATTTTTATAAGTTTATCTTAGAATGAGTTGTCGCCAAACTTCCACATACTCCTTTAGAAATCCACCAAAATAATTATCTGTTGCACTAGCTTTAAATCCCACTTGTACTGGAAAAACCCTTAGCATTTACTTCTAGGTTATATGTCCCTCGACACAAATTCACAAAAAAAGCTGGTAACAAATTAATGTTACCAGCTTTTTGATTATGAAATAATAATCAACTTTGCGGCGTTAGAATAATTCCACCAGTAGTAGTCGAAGTATTTTCCTTTGGATGACAACCTACATAGATATCGCCCGCTGCCTTAGCATACTTAGCTTCTGTTGGGAATCCCTTAGCGTCAATTTTAACCGTCCATACAGAATCCACACCCTTATCACCTAGAGCTTCAGCAATAGCAATTTTAAGTGAGGATTCTTCACCATCCGGTGTTGCTTCTGATGCAGCGTCAGCTGATGTAACTTTTCCACTATAAGTACTTGATGTCATTTGCTTACCTGCGGTGATTGACGCTGTTGCAAAACTCTCTGCTGCAGTAAAAACACTCTGAGCGTTTGTATTAGCTGTTGTTAACTTAGCATCCTTGATGTACTTAACTAGGTTAGGTGCAAGGATAGCTGCGAGGATACCGATGATAGCAATAACAACGATAAGCTCAACTAGGGTAAAACCCTTTTGATTTTTCTTCATTAAAAATCCCTCCATAAAATAAAAATATTGTTATTAAAAAGCACCAGCAAAAGCTGGTACGCTTTTCCACTAATATGTGAATTATCTATTAACTCAATTTGTTTTTGGTCGATTTGTTTAGCGTGACCAAACTCTTTGCCCAAGTAAAGCATTAACACATAATTCAATTTTTTAAGTCTATTTGCCGTATCATCATTATATTACATTCTAAGTCAGATGTCAATATAATTTATTGCGTTGTAACCATTATGTAACTATTTCTGTTTATTTAATAGTTTAGGTATGGGTTTTTTGAAAGTTTTTGAGCAGTATGCATAAAGTATTTACAATTTAATACTGTTTTTAGTATGTAATCGTATACCAAATTTGTGCTTGTTATGTTTTGACATTAAAAGTTAAAAGTTTTTTCTTATTTATCTATTGTTAAATTATTAACTAGTACTTATTTGAGTAAATATACTAATCAAGTCTACGATTTAATGTTTGGTTACATTGCACAAAACCCATTCTTTATTTTTGTGGATTGAATACTAGCATAAACTAGTTCTCCTCCACATAGGCTTTTCATCGCCTTTTAAAAATCTAAGTCATGTTAATAAATCTCTTTAGTTCCTGTCCGTTAATACATTTATCAAGAGCAACTTCCATTGAAATTGTTCTGTTTTTAACTAGCTTTGCAAGCTCATTATCAAGTGTTCGCATTCCAAACTGTTTACCAGTTTGCATTGCAGAGTTGATTAGATGAACCTTATCATCACGAATCATGGCTTTTATTGAGTCGGTTGCATTTAGTATTTCACAGCAAGCAATTCGATTTAGTCCATCTAAAGTTGGGCAAAGTGTTTGTGTACAAATACCTACAAGAACAGAAGCAAGCTGTGTTCTAATCTGACGCTGTTGATGAGCAGGAAATACGTCAATGATACGGTCAATTGTTGAAGCGGCATCAGTTGTATGAAGTGTACTCATAACAAGATGCCCTGTTTCAGCCGCTGTTACAGCAGCATTAATTGTCTCAAAGTCACGCATCTCTCCTACGAGAATTATATCAGGGTCTTCACGGAGTGCAGCACGGAGTGCTAGTGCAAATCCCCCTACGTCTTGTCCAACCTCACGTTGGTTTATCATTGAACGTTTATGAGAATGCATATACTCAATAGGGTCTTCAATTGTAATAATATGAGATGATTTATTTAGGTTAATATGGTCAATCATAGCCGCTAGGGTTGTTGATTTACCCGAACCTGTAGGTCCTGTTACCAGAACAAGCCCTCTTGGTCTTAGTGAAAAGTCAGCGAGAACCGGTGGCAGGTTTAAATCAGCAAGTGTTGGTATATCATTTCTCAAAAGACGAATTGCCATTGCAGTATTTCCTCTTTGACGATATACGTTAACTCTATGTCTAAATCCTCTTGCAGAAACATATGTAAAGTCGGTATCAATATGGTCCTTGATACTTTTTTGCTGTCTCTCATTACACATGTCTTCACATACTCTTAGGATATCAACTTCTGTCATGTCACCATATTGGGACATTCTTCTTAGGTTACCTCCCTGTCTTACAATTGGTGGAATTCCAACTGTAAAGTGCAGGTCTGAACAACCTAGCGCTCTTGCTTCGTCGAGCAGTCTTCCAATAGATACCTCTGGCATAGTAAAAGCCCTCCTGTTTTTTACATTATATTTTCTTACTTCCTAAATTACTATTTAATTATATGAATATATATCTCAAATTTATACTGCAAAGGATACACGTACTAGCTCATCCATTGATGAAGTACCCTGTTGAACTAGCTCTGATACGTTATCACGAAGAAGCTTTGTTCCCTGTGATTTT
>JAAZIT010000390.1 GCA_012800685.1 Clostridiales bacterium | reverse complement strand
GAGTGATAATTTCAACAACTTCACTTTTTGTTAGGCCGTTCTCTTTAGCCTTATTCATGTGGAAGCTTAATTGCTCAAATGCACCTTGTGTAATTAATGCCGTAATCGTCGTAAAACTTCTATCACGTACTGATAATTCATGTTCACGTGACCAAACTTGGCCAAACAATACGTCATCATTTAATTCAGCAAATTTTGGCGCAAATTCACCTAATGCATCATGTCCTGCAGTTACTTTTTTTGTCATAATTTTTACCTCCATGTTGTATGTTAGCTCCATTATAGTTTCTAGAGTTAACTCGAGGTCAAGTTAAAAAGCTAGTGAACGTTTAATTACGAAAATAAGCATTCGCACAAAATATCTGTCATTCTGAACATTATGAATCACTTTCAAGCATAGGAATATGTATAATAATGCTATGAAAAAAAATTTACCACAATTCAAAATGAAATATGTTGTCAATAAAACTGGTTTATCTGAGTACACTTTGCGTTATTATGAAAAAGAAGGCTTGGTTGTTCCTGCACGTTCTCAAAGTAATCTACGGTTATATAGCCAAGAAGATGTTGAGTGGATTTTCTTTATTCAACATATGCGATCGACTGACATGTCCATTGACGATTTACGTCACTTTGTTAAATTGCGCCGTTATGGTTCTAATTCAGATTATGAAGAAGAACTATTAGACATTTTGTTGCGCCATCGTAATAAGGTTCGTAACAAGATCACACATTACCAAGCAAATTTGGAACTATTAGATCATAAAGTTGATGTCTACACCGATCAATTGAAAAATCGTAACCGGAACCTTTATGATTATTTTGTAGAGTTGAATAAAGATAACCTTCAGTGAGAGCATGTTATGCAGAACGCTACCCGCGTGGGGCAAGCTGGTGTCAGCTTAACCACATGAAATAGAGCACAAAAAGATGCTCATATACTCAAAAAAACCATCCATTTTTTGAGTATATGAGCATCTTTTTTGTCATTACTTTGATAGTTGCTGGTTTTCTATTTTTGTTGTATCCAAAAACCAATAATCACGAAAGTCGCCCACTAGTTTTGAATAGGGATAGTCGATTATTCCTTGGTTTTGTAGCTTATTCGATAAATATTCTTTCAAAATCCAAGGATCTTCAGGTGCAACGTGGTCTAATTCTAATATTTGATTGATTTGTTGTACAGAAGTATTTAAGTCAACGGCTACATTTTCAATAGTCAAATGACTTAATACGAGATTTTGACGTAGCTCATTACTAGTATTGACACGCTCTCTAAAATTTAAAGACATTCTTTTGCTCTCTTCGTTATTAATAATCATGCTGACAAAAAGGCTTAGCTAATGTTCCACAAGGGTAGATCACCACCAATGAGTCCTTCTTTACGGCTATTTGTCATCCAAAATCAATTTGATCTAACATCGTCTCGCGACTAGCTTGGTCTAATCCAAGATAAGTCAGTGTCATGGCTTCACTTGAGTGATTCAATAAGTGCATGACTAAACCAATATTGTAATTTGACTGTGTATAGACACGATAAGCGCCTGTTTTACGCATGGTGTGCGTGCCTAAATAGTTGATACCTAGTAGATCACCAACACGCGCCATCACTTTATAAAACTGTTTCTCGGTGATATGGCGATCATGATGGGCTGTCGAGGGAAATAACCACTCAGAATTGATGTTTTCTTGTACCAGCCAATCATGATATTGCAGCAAGTCTTGTTGCACGGGCTTTAAATATAACGTGTTTGCTTTACCGGTCTTTTTATCATGAATAAAGGCTGTATTTTTGACAGAGCCGTCTGGATTATAGACATCTGATTTTTTTAATGTCATGACATCACTCACACGTAGTAGCGTGGCCTTACCAACTTGAAAAACGGTGTAATTTCGGCGACCAGCACGGAAACTATCGAGAAGTGTATCTTGTACCATCTTTAAAACGTTAGAGTCTTTGATGGGTAGGACAATTTGTTGCGCCATGATTCATATATACCTTTCTGAAATTAAATTATTAAATAATTAATTAAATAAATAATTAAATTGTTTATTTATTGATGACCAGGACCGTATTTCTAAACTTCTTTTATGGTTTATTATATCACTTAACAAAAAAACAGCCCCCATTATCTAACCGGTAGATAATGGGGGCTGTTTTAATCAGTTTTCAAAGGGGTCATTTTATAATTATAGCCCCTAAATTAAGGAATGTTTTAGTGACTACCTAGGATCATAGTTAACTCATAGCAAAACTCCTGGTATTTTACTTAGAAGTCAATAAATTAATTGGACTGTTTTGCTGCGGCACTATATGGCGTTTTTTTATTAATGAACGTAGTTATTCAAACTTGTAACTAATTTTTTAATTTCGTCACGAACCTTACGGAATTCTTGTAGTTGTTCTTCTAAAGTTCCTGTGGCTTGCGCTGGGTCAGATAAAGGCCAGTGTAAACTCTTGGTTTGAGGGGGAAGCATAGGACATTTATCCTTGGCATCACCACATAAAGTAATAACTAAATCTGAAGTGTTCAAATAATTTAGATCAATTAATTTAGAGTAGTGGCTACTAATATCTACTCCATCTTCAGCCATAACTTTAACAGCATTTAGATTTAACCCATGAGTTTCAATCCCTGCACTCTCGATTTGAAACTCATTTGCCGGCAATATTTTTTTTGCATATCCTTCAGCCATTTGACTGCGACAAGAATTTCCTGTACATAAAAAATAAATTTTTTTCATTCTAAACCACCTATAATTTTAATTTGTATAACAACATGATACACCATAAACTTAAATGCAATGCTTCCATCAACATAGGTGTATAAGTATCAAGGTCTTCTATGTACTTTGTGGCGCTTTAAAGTGCCATTATTATAATTATAGACCCTGAATTAAGGAATGTTTTAGTGACCACCTAGGATCATAGTTAACTCATAGCAAAACTCCTG
>JAAZIT010000389.1 GCA_012800685.1 Clostridiales bacterium | reverse complement strand
GCCTCTTGCGGATTTTATTGACATTTTCATTCTAGGTGAAGGCGAAGAAGTAAATCTTGAGCTTATGGACTTATATGCAAAAATGAAGCCTAATAAGCCTAGTAAAACTGAATTTTTACTTGAAGCTACTAAAATAAAAGGAATTTATGTTCCAGCCTTTTACGATATTGTTTATAATGATGATGGGACTATAATGTCTATTACACCTAATAAGTTGGAAGCTCCTAAAAAAATTGAAAAGCGAATAATTAAAGATTTTAACAAGGTATATTACCCTGAAAATTTTGTTGTTCCTTTTACTTCAATTGTTCATGATAGGGCGGTTGTTGAAGTTTTAAGAGGATGTACTAGAGGCTGCAGATTTTGTCAAGCTGGATTTATATACCGACCTTTTAGGGAAAAAGATGTTGACACCATAACAAAGCAAACAAAATCTCTTTGTGAATCAACTGGTTATGAAGAGGTTTCTCTTTCATCGTTATCAACCAGTGACCATACTAAAATACAAGAACTTTTGGATTCACTTGTGGAGTATACGGAAGATGAAAATATTAATCTATCACTACCATCATTACGAATTGATAATTTTAATGACGAGCTCTTAGAAAAAATAAAAAAAGTAAGAAAAAGTGGTTTAACATTTGCTCCTGAGGCAGGAACTCAGAGGTTAAGAGATGTTATAAATAAAAATATTACTGAAAAAGAGATAATGGAAACCTGTAGAATTGCTTTTTATGGTGGCTATACATCAGTAAAGCTTTATTTTATGCTAGGGCTTCCAACTGAAACTATGGAGGACATTGAGGGAATAGCTATTTTAGCAAAGAAAATAATTGATATGTTCTATTCAATCGACCGTGAGAAACGTGGTAGTTCTATTCAAATATCCATTTCAACCGCTACATTTGTCCCAAAGCCTTTTACCCCTTTTGAATTTGAACCTCAAGCTACACGAGAGGAAATTACTGCAAAACAGCGTCATCTTCTTAGCTCTTTAAAATCGAAGAAGATTAGATGTAGTTGGCACAACCAAGATGTAAGCATTCTTGAAGCGGTTTTAGCAAAAGGAAACCGAACCTTAGGACAAGCTATTTATACAGCGTGGAAAAAAGGTTGTATTCTCGACAGCTGGGACGAACATTTTAAGTTTAATCTTTGGATTGAAGCTTTTGAGGAGTGTGACATTGATATTAGTTTTTTTGCCAATAGAAAAATTCCATTTACTGAAATTTTACCATGGGATCATTTAGATTATTTAGTTTCTAAAAAATTCTTAGAACTTGAAAATAAAAAAGCCTATGACGCAATTACAACTAGAAATTGCAAGGACGGTTGTTCTGGCTGTGGCATTTCTAAGGATTGTGGGGGTGTATATTGTGGCTAGAGTTAGAGATGTTCCAGAAAATCAAGGCTTAAATTTGGACAGGTATATGTATCGTCTAGTTTTTACCAAACTTGGAAGAACAAAATTTATCTCACATTTAGACCTTATGCGTACGATGCAAAGAGCTTTTAAACGTGCAAAGCTTCCTATTTGGTACACTCAAGGATTTAATCCTCGCTCTTATATAATGTTTTCATTGGCATTGCCTTTGGGAATGGAAAGTGAAATTGAAACAATGGATTTTGCTTTATTAGAAGAGATTTCGTTTGATGATGTAAAAGAATCACTTAACGCCGTTCTTCCTTTGGGAATGAAAATAGTTAGTGTTTCAAAGCCAGTATTTGAAACAATAGATATTGAAAAGGCTGATTACAAGCTAGAGATAACAACGAACAAAGATGTTTTTGAAACAAAGGATTTATTTGAGGAATTTCTTAAATTGGATGAAATAAATATTGAGAAAAAGGTTAAAGCAAGAAGAACTCGCAAGGCAGGAACAAAGCTTGTTAATGTAAAAGAGTATATTGAGCCTTTAAACATTTATGTTAAAGATGATTGCTTAGCAATTGAATTAAGGCTGGCAACTTCATCTGGTAACAGGTTTAATCTAAATGCAAATGCTGTTCTTGACTCGTTTTGTTTGTTAAATGACATTAAAATCACTAATTATAGTGCAAAACGCACAAGAATCATATGCGAAAATGGTGAAAACTTTTCATAAAAGTCCTTGAAATGCGTACTTTTGTATGGTATAATATTAGAGCATTTGAATTACCGTCATTTTATTGACGAGAGTTAGTGCCATTATGTTTCTGAATTCGCAGAAGCATTGACATTAAAGGGGACAGTCCGCTGGCTCGAGTACGAGTGTATGAATGTCTGAAAATTTTAGGAGGTATTTAAAGTGGACGCTTTAAATCTAATTGCAAATTCAAGCATTAAAACAGACAAGCCAGTAGTAAATGTTGGTGACACTGTTAAGGTTCATGTAAGAATCAAAGAAGGCGACAAGTCAAGAATTCAGATTTTTGAGGGTACAGTCATTGCTAAGAAGCATGGTGGTATTCACGAAACATTTACAGTTAGACGTATCGCTCATGGTTGTGGAATTGAAAGAGTATTCCCAATTCATGCACCAGCTGTTGATAAGGTTGAGCTTGTACGTCCAGGTAGAGTTCGTCGTGCTAAGCTTTACTATCTAAGAGATAGAGTAGGTAAGGCAGCTAAGGTTAAAGAAGTAAGATAGTTGAAATTAGGAACAGGCTTATAGGTCTGTTCCTTTATTCTTTTATAAATATAAAAAATTTAACTCTAGCACTTGAAATTTGTCTTGATTTTTGGTAGAATGTATATATTATGTTTATTTAGAAAGAAGTGTGAAATTCGTGGAACAAAACGGATTGAAAAATAACACAAATGAAGATGTAAATAAAAAAACAGGCATTTTAGACGAATTGCTCGATTGG
>JAAZIT010000388.1 GCA_012800685.1 Clostridiales bacterium | reverse complement strand
CATTGCTAAGCCCTTTGCAAAGCTAACACCTACTAGAAGCGCCCCAATCAAACCTGGCGCAAAAGTAACAGCAATTGCATCAATGTCATCAAGTGTACAGTTAGCCTCTTTTAATGCGTCATTTACAACCCACAAAATATTTTCGGAATGTCGTCTCGAAGCTATTTCCGGAACAACTCCACCATAAAGCTTGTGCTCGTCAATTTGGCAAGCAATTATATTTGAAAGCACATTAACTCCGTCTTCAACAACAGAACAAGCTGTCTCGTCGCAGGAGCTTTCAATTGCTAATATTTTCATAATAATCTTCCTTTATCTAAAAATCTGTCAACTAGGCAACTAGTTATTTAGCTGTTTAGTTAAATGCTTTGTCATAATTAAAGCATCCTCCGTTGGCTTTTCATAAAAATCACGTCGCATTCCAACCTCAACATAGCCAAATTTTTTATAAAGGTTTTGTGCTGGAATATTGCTTTTTCTAACCTCTAGTGTTAAAAATTCACAGCTTGAAACTTCCTGCTCCATAACCGTTAAAAGTTCTTCTGCAACGCCCATTCCTCTGTAATTTTCAACTACAGCAATATTGTTTATATATATTTCAGCACCAACAACTCTTACATTAATAAAACCTGCTATAGTTTTGTCATCATACGCAACAAGAGTTAACCCAAAGGGATTTTCAATCTCCTCTGCAATTGCGTTCTCGCTCCATGGTTGTGAAAAACATTCCTTTTCAATATTCGCCACTTGTGGAACATCATTCATTTCCATTCTTCTGATATTCATTACCCCAGTCAGTCCCTTCCAACTTTATACTATCTGATTAAAATATATTTATTGTAAAAACCTTTTAATTATGCTTCAAGTAATAAACTGTAAAGCTCGCCTTTAGAAAAGCCAGTAAGCTTTGCAATCTGTTTGCAAGCATCTGCCCCACGCATTCCTTTATCTACAAGCTGTTTAACCTGTTCAAATGCGTCCTCAATTGTTGTAATATCTGCTTTTTCCTCTGCACCCTCAATAATTAAAACAAACTCGCCCCTTGGATTAACGGTTTTATAATACTCAACAGCTTGAGAAAGAGTCGTTCTAATAACCTCCTCATGAATTTTCGTAAGCTCACGGCAAATAGAAATTCTTCTGTCTCCAAAATACTGAAGCATATCATTTAGGGTGTAAACAAGCTTGTGTGGAGCTTCATAGAAAATCATGGTTTTTGTTTCATTTGAAACCTCTGAAAGATGTGAGAACCTAAGCCTTTTTGTTGTTGACAAAAACCCCTCAAAAGTAAATCTTGAGGTTGAAAGCCCACTTATAGCTAGCGCTGATGTAAGCGCTGTTGCAGTTGGAACAACTTGAATATCAATTCCATTTTCTGCACAAAGCTTAACTAAATCCTCACCAGGATCTGATATACATGGCATTCCTGCATCGGTAACTATTGCGCAGCTCTCACCTTGATTAATTCTTTCAAGAATTTGTTCCCCCACCTGTTCACAATTGTGCCTGTGATAGCTTATCATGGGTTTTTTAATTTCAAAATAATTTAAAAGCTTTGCCGTAACCCTAGTGTCCTCTGCACAAATAAAATCAACCTTTTTAAGGGTTTCAATCGCTCTAAAGGTCATGTCCCCTAGGTTTCCTATGGGAGTTCCTACAACATATAAAATACTCATTAACCCTCCAATAAATATAAACTGGCTACAACATTTATAATTCTCGCTATTAAAACATCGTTGTTAATCACTACTACGCTTGATTTAACCGGTAGCCCTCATAATCCTATGCCATTATTTTTAATCTATAACCCAATCCCTATTTAACAAAAGAATTTCTTCAATCATTAATTCTAAATCTGAAATCTTATTTAACTCCCCAGACTTTTTTCTGTATTCAGCAGCTTTAGGAAGTCCCTTAATGTACCATGCAATATTTTTTCTAGCTTCCTTCATTCCCTGATTTTCGCCCTTGTACCCACAAATCATTTGAGTATGTCTAAGCATAATTGCCATTCTCTCCTCAAGACTGATAGGAGGTAAAACCTCTCCGGTAAGCATAAAGTGCCTAATCTCTTTAAATACCCAAGGCTTTCCATAGCTTGCTCGCCCAACCATAACTAAATCACAGCCAGTTTGATTATACATTCTCTCGCATTCCTCACCAGTTGTAATATCACCATTCCCAATTACAACACATGATACAGCGTCCTTTACCTGCTTTATTATGTTCCAATCTGCTTTACCACTGTAAAATTGGTTTCTAGTCCTCCCATGCACAGT
>JAAZIT010000387.1 GCA_012800685.1 Clostridiales bacterium | reverse complement strand
CACAGCAGAGCGGATGTTTTCCCCTTGTTTTACTGTTGCATAGCACCCAACAATTTTTCCTTTCATCTTGTTTTCCCAAGATGTTTTGTGATCTAGAACCAATTCTTCCCTTAATGGTGTGTGCGTTAGGATTAGTTCGTCACCCTCATAAATTAACGTTGCAATAGGCTCATTTTCAATTCCCTTAAGCCTTTTCACAATCGCACATTTTCCAAAATATGAAGTAAACCATGATAGTTTATTTCCATAAACGATAAAGTATCCTTGCTTTTTAGCTGGATTTAATCCCATCACAGACATGTCAAGTAGAGAATTTGCAATTGATTCTTTGGTACAAACCTCTAATGCTGAACGGCCGTTTTTATCAACCGTTCCTTGAATAATTAACCACGCTGATGCAATAGCGTTTCCGACAGAATAATTAGCTGGTAGGTTTAATCTGCCATCTTTTGTTAATTGATTAACTCTATTAGTAACCGAATCCGAGATATTCTTTTCGAACTCAATAACTTTTGATACTTCGTGTTTTTGATTTTGTAATACTTGATTTTCCATTTTTACTTTTCTCCTTTTTCTTTTGATTTTATTTTATTTTCTAATTGTTTAATAATTTCAGAGCCATAATCATTTTTACAAATATCTATAAACTCTTGGACTGAATAGTCAGCATCTAAAGATAAATTGTTGTCTCTAACAAATGCTTTCCTGCCCAAATCACAACTTAAAGTTAACAGATTGTGCCATTTGTAAAACTCATGACCTTTATACTTTTTATCTATGCTAAAGACTTTTAGAAACTCGTTTATTTTTTCATCAACATCTAAATTGCTGAACGCCTTAGCATTTACATCTGCTATTGCTTGTTCTTTTGTCTTTCCATGAGCAAAATAATTATCATGCTTAGCAACATAGCAAGGTTCTAACGATAAATTCTCACCAACTATATACCCCTTAGCAATATTGCCAACTACATGAGTGATAATGGTTGGCACAGTGTCAATACGATATACTTGCATATTGTCGATTTTATTAGGGAGGCCATCACCATAGCCATAGCCATAGCCAGAGTCAGAGCCAGAGCCATAGCCAGAGCCATAGCCATAGCCAGAGCCAGAGCCAGAGCCAGAGCCAGAGCCAGAGCCATAGCCAGAGCTATAGCCAGAGCCAGAGCCATAGCCGTTAGTTTTGGACAAAAATAGTTCTATCTTGTCCATTCTTTAACACCCTCCAGTGATGTAATTGCTTTATCAGTACAAGGGATTATTGCGATAGCATCAGTGACAACGATACTACTAATCACTTTTGTAAATCTGCAATTTTCAGGAGCACTTGTCCCATCATCTGCTAACTGCAAAGTGCTTGCTGCGCCATCATAGTAATGCAGCATTCTTACATTTTCAATTTTAACCAATTTCCCATCATTACTGATTTCAGTTGGCGTTCCAAAATACACTCCACTACGATCACATCTAACGATGCATTTTTTGTTTAATAATTCATTTAACATGTTCTTTCTCCTTTTTTTAGTTGTTTTTTAATATTTTCAATTCTTTTAAACATTCTTCGGGTGTCCCATAAGGGTGCGATACTTCTCGGCTTTTGTTGTCGATTACGATTGCGTCATAATCGCCATAAAACTTGTAAAGGTAATCGTTAAACATGCTTTCACGGTATCCTATGCTTTTCAATTCTTGGTTTGTTAGTGGTGTTTTATAACACATATTGCCCCTCCTGTTTCTCACCGTTTGCAAAAAATGTAAGAGTTTTATATTTTTCATCGGCGTATAATTTAATTTGTTGGCAATTAAGATCAATCATCCAATGCGTTACAGCTTCGGCGTTGTCAATAAAAATCGGCATCCTAACTTGGTATATCTCTTGTAATCCACTGATTATATCAAGTCCAGCTTGGATTTTAGCGCCCGTATTAACATCTGGAAATGGAACTCCATCCACAGTTGCAATACACGTGTCTTCGATAGTGCCTGCCAATTCATTTGTTTTTGATAATTTAAACTTTACTATTTTGAAAGGTCGATTGATTGAATCGGCTAAATATTGGCCTTTAAACTCAATAAACTTGCCAATTAAAGTCATAACCTTGTTTGCTTTTTCATACTCGCGTTTGGCTTTTTCTTTTTCTTGCTCTTTCAAAATGATATTTTCTTTCCTTGCTTTATCATTAAAATAATTAACTTTATATTTTGAAAGCAACTCAATCTCTTCTTGCAACGCGTCAAGTTCACTTTGGATTTGATTTGTGCTATCATCTTCTTCACTTAATTTTTCAATGTTCTCAAGTTCGGTTTCTAACAATTTTAATCTTGCAGCGTTAGCGCCTAATTGAGTGTCGATTTTAGATGTATCAGCAACTAACTCTTCGCTTTCAATTTCTTG
>JAAZIT010000386.1 GCA_012800685.1 Clostridiales bacterium | reverse complement strand
GTTTCTTCATGCTTCCTTTCAGAGCCAGTTGATGTTTCTAAGTACGCTTTAATTTATGGTGGCGTTCAGAAGAACATCGGTCCTGCTGGTGTTGTGATTGCAATTATCCGTGAGGATTTAATTACAGACTCACCACTTGAGGGAACTCCTACAATGCTAACCTTTAAGACTCATTCTGACAATGATTCACTATATAACACTCCTCCTGCATATGGTATTTATATATGCGGTAAGGTATTTAAGTGGATTAAGAAAAATGGTGGACTAGAGGGCATGAAGGTTCACAATGAAAAGAAAGCTAAAATTCTATATGATTTCCTAGACCAGAGCAAGATGTTTAAGGGTACTGTTGTTGCAGAAGACCGTTCACTAATGAATGTTCCTTTTGTTACAGGTAATGACGATCTTGACGCTAAATTTATCAAGGAATCAAAGGCAGCTGGATTTGAAAACCTAAAGGGACACAGATCAGTTGGTGGTATGAGAGCTTCAATCTACAACGCTATGCCAATAGAGGGCGTTGAAAAGCTTGTTGCATTTATGAAAAAATTTGAAGAAGAAAACGCTTAATAATTTTTTTATCACTTATTTCTTATCACTAATTGCTAATTACTTAGTGACTGACTTTTTAGTATTTTAAACCGAAACTTACGAAACGAGGCTATATATATGTATCAGATTCAAACACTAAATAAAATCGCTGCAATCGGAACAGATAATTTCGATAAGGCTAAATATACAGTATCAGATGCTCCTGTTAATCCAGACGCTATTATGGTTCGTTCAGCTTCTATGCATGACATGGAATTTGGTTCAAATCTTCTTGCTATTGCAAGAGCAGGTGCTGGAACAAACAACATTCCTTGCGACCAATGCGTTGAAAAGGGTATTGCTGTATTTAACACTCCTGGTGCTAATGCAAACGCTGTTAAAGAGCTTGCAGTTTGTGGACTTCTTCTTTCATCAAGAAAGGTAACAGAGGCTATCGACTGGGCAAAAGGACTTAAGGGCAAGGGTGCTGAGGTTGGAAAGCTTGTTGAAAAAGGTAAGGGACAATTTGTTGGTCCTGAAATTCAAGGAAAAACTCTTGGACTAATAGGTCTTGGAGCAATAGGTGGAAAGCTTGCTGATGCTGCAATTGCTCTAGGCATGAAGGTTATAGGCTTTGACCCATTCTTATCCGTTAGCACAGCTTTACATCTAAACACAAACATTAATGTTACAGCTAGCGTTGCTGATATTTATTCAGAGGCTGATTACATTTCACTTCACCTACCATTTAATGCTGAAACAAAGGGTTCAGTAAACAGCGAAACACTTGCTCAAATGAAAGACGGAGTTAGAATTCTTAACTTTGCTAGAGGAGAGCTTGTTGACACTGCTTCAATTCTTGAGGCTCTCGCAAGTGGCAAGGTTGGAAAATATGTAACAGATTTCCCTAATGACGAGGTTATTGGTGTTGAAAATGTTATTGCAATTCCTCATCTTGGCGCTTCTTCTCCAGAATCAGAAGACAATTGTGCTTATATGGCTGCAATTGAGCTTATTGATTATATCGAAAAAGGAACAATCAAAAATTCAGTTAATCTTCCTGATGCTGAGCTTGCAAAAACTGGTGATGCTCTTGTTTGTATCATTCATAAGAATGTTCCATCAATTATCACTAATGTTTCTGCTGTTGTTTCTGAAAGCGGTGCTAACATTGAAAACATTGTTAGCAAGTCAAAGAAAGACTGGGCTTATATACTTCTTGACGTAACAGGTTCTGTTGACGGCGACAAAATCGCTGGAGTAGACGGAGTTGTTAAGGTTAGAATTCTTTAAGAAATATTTAAGGCAACCTTTAGAGGTTGCCTTCTTTGTTGGAAAAACTATTTATATTTCTTATTAACGCTTTGTGCTTTCTCATTTTTCGGTAAGTAATAATAAAATATTCTTTTTAGCTAAATTAAAAATGCAAGCCTCTAAACCCTTTTCGCCACAATTAGCTGGTGAAAAAAGCAGAGGACTTGCATTTTTTATGGAAATATTGGATTTATGATATAAATACGAAAATTCGTTCGGAAAAGTTAACAAAAAATAGAGACAAAAAGGATTTTTTATGCTATAATTATATTAATATGAGTTGAAATTATTCTCTCGTTCTATTTTTAAAGAAAGGAACCAAGGATAAATGTTAAATGAAAAATCCTGTGGCGCAATTGTTTATCGTAAATATCACGGAAATACCGAGATTTTGCTAATAAAACATATTAACAGCGGACATTGGTCTTTTCCTAAGGGGCATGTTGAGGGAAACGAAACGGAAATTGAAACCGCTATTCGTGAAATCAAAGAAGAAACAGGAATCGATGTTATAATCGACCAAAGCTTTAGGGAAATTGTAACCTATTCACCACGCAAAGACACACACAAGCAAGTTGTTTATTTTTTAGGAAAAGCTAAAAATACCGACTTTGTTCCTCAGGAGGAGGAAATATCTGAAATACGTTGGGTTGAAATTGGGCTGGCGACATCGGTTTTAGCCTATGAAAATGACCGTTCTATTGTCGCTAAGGCTAAGGCTTTTATTCCTTAGCACTACGTCGTTTTCGCTAACTTGGGCTTTATATTAATGCTTAGCTATTAAAAAGTATATAAGATTAAACATATTCTAAAGGCCTTGCATAAAATAATATAGTGTGGGGATTTAAATTGTTTCAGCTTTGTTGTCATCTTGACTTTCGATTTTTTGCTGATATTCCATATTAAATGCTTCTAATATTTTTGTTTCCATTTCAATTCTTGCGTCGCTTGAAATTGGGTGGACAATGTCTCTAAATACTCCATTGTCATCACGACGAGAGGGCATTGCGACAAAAAGTCTTTCTTCACCCTGCACCACTTTTATATCGTGGACTGCAAGCACATTATCAAGGGTTATACTTACAACACCCTTTAGCTTTCCTTCAAGAATGATTTTTCTGATTTTAATATCCGTAATTGTCATAGTTTAAACTCCTTTAGTGTAATAATTAATAATAATGTAGTTTTATAAACCTATAGTAATTATGGTAATATAATTGGCAAAATAATGTTAATTATTCAGTTTAGAAAAAATTA
This sequence comes from Clostridiales bacterium, assembly GCA_012800685.1. GTDB lineage: Bacteria > Bacillota > Clostridia > Oscillospirales > Ruminococcaceae > JAAZZIT01. The sequence goes on along the minus strand of JAAZIT010000386.1, from coordinate 11,744 downwards.
TTTTTACCAATAATGTAAATGAAAGTAGCATCTTGTTTCTGAAAACTCATAGTTACTGGGTACTTATAGTTACGATAACCTTTAGTTACCTTAACGTTACTTGGTACTTGTTTTAGCGGTAACTCTTAGTTATAGTTACTTAAAACTTGTTTTAAGAGTAACTAGTAGTTTCTAGTTACTTGTTGTTATGTTAGCTTATAATTACTAAGTATTTACAGCTATTAATTTTAGGTACAAAATTTAAAAGGCAACTTATTACAACTAATAGAAAGGCGATTTTTAATGAATAAAGCTGTATTAAAAGAAAAAAAACATATACATCTTATTGGCATTGGTGGTTCTGGAATGTATCCTCTAGCTCAAGTTTTGCACCAAAAGGGATATTTTATTACAGGCTCAGACAACAATGAAACTGAAACCCTTGAAGCTGTTAGAAAAATGGGAATCACCGTTTTTATGGGACAGAGAGCCGAAAATATTCAAGGTGCAGATCTTATAATATATTCAGCAGCAATTATGGAGGACAATCCTGAGCTTATTGCCGCTAAAAATTCTAATGCCGAGGTTTTAGAGCGTAGTGACCTTTTAGGGCTTGTAACAAGCTGGTATGATGATGCAATTTGTATTTGTGGAACTCATGGGAAAACCACCGCAAGCTCAATGCTAACAACCATTTTTATGGAAGAGGGCATTGATTTGTCCTGTGTAATTGGCGGAAAGCTTAATTCTTTAGGCGGAAGCGGAAGATCTGGGAAAAGCAATATAATGGTTTGTGAGGCATGTGAGTACGTTGACACATTTTTAAAGCTTTCACCAGATGTGGCAGTTATTTTAAATGTTGATGCTGACCATCTTGAATACTTTAAAAATTTAGACAACATTAAAAAATCTTTTAACAGGTTTGCTTCAATGGCTACCAAAGCCATTATATATAACGGCGACGACCAAAATTCAATTGATTCTGTAGCTGGCATAGATAAAGAAAAAATTACATTTGGTTTTAATAAAACTAATGACTATTATGCAGAAATTACTGGTACTAAAGGACTTCAAACTAATTTCGACCTTTATTACAAGGGGGAAAAGCAGTGCAATCTAACACTTCATGTTCCAGGAAAACATAATGTGTTAAACGCTTTGGCTTCTATTGCCGCCGCAAGATATACAAATGTAAGCTATGAGGGTATAACTCGTGGACTTCAAGTTTTTAACGGGGTAATTAGAAGATTTGAAAAAATCGATGTGGTAAATGGCATAACCATTGTTGACGATTATGCTCATCACCCAGCAGAGCTTACTGTAACCCTTAAGGCAGCTAAAAAACTTGACTTTAAGAATGTTTGGGCTGTTTTTCAGCCTTTCACATATTCACGAACAAAAATACTTCTTAATGATTTTGTAAAAGCTCTTTCAATAGCTGATAGAGTTGTTTTAACAGATATTATGGGAAGTCGTGAAAAAAACACTTTGAAAATCTATTCAGAGGATTTAGGAAACAAGCTTTCCAACGCTTTTTGGTTTGATTATGACAAAGATATTGTGGACGAGCAAAGTCCAGAACAAAAAACCAAAAATTTTAATGACATTATAGATTATATATCTAAAAATGCACAAAGTGGAGATTTAGTTATCACTCTTGGGTGTGGAGATGTATATAAGATAGCCAAAAAATTAGCCATAAAACTAAAGAATTAGCTTTAAAGAAAGGAACGTAATTATGAATCTTAGTGAAAAAGACCGTATGGTATTCGAGTTTATTAGACAGCGACTTGAGGATGGATATGCACCAACTGTTCGAGAAGTATGTGCTGAATTTGGCTTTAAATCTACCTCAACAGGACACAGATGTATTCACAATCTTGCTGATGCAGGGCTTCTTGAAAAAGCTAATAACCAAAATCGTGCAATTCGCTTAGTTGGGAGCAGTGGAAAGAGAATTCCTCTTGTTGGTACTGTTACCGCAGGTACACCTATTACCGCCATTGAGGATATTGTTGATTATGTTACCTTTATGCCTAATAAAAATTATAACAATCCACTCTTTGCCCTTAAGGTTAGAGGCGAAAGCATGATTAATGTTGGAATTCTTGACGGTGACATGGTTGTTGTTGAACAGGTTAGTGTTGCTGATAATGGTGATATTGTTGTTGCACTAATTGATAACGAGGACGCAACCGTTAAGCGCTTTTTTAAAGAAAATGGGCACTTCCGACTACAGCCAGAAAATGATAATATGGATCCTATTATTGTTGATGAGTGTTCAATTGTTGGAAAAGTTGTAGGACTAATGCGCTATATTTAATACATAAAAATAAAGCAGCTGAGTAATTTTATTCAACTGCTTTTAGTTATACATCAGCATATTTTATAATATTATTTTAATTTTAGTATTTATTAAATGATATTTATAATTACTAAATTGTATATTTTTTTGACTTTCTTATGGAAAAATGTTAACTAATAAAATCAAGGAATATTATAGATTATTCGTTCATTTTAAAAGTCGTTTTTTCGTCTAATTAGGCACTTTGAGAGGCGAAAGTTAAAACTATTTATAGATTATCACAGTTGACAATATTATGGAAATGGTGTATATTAATAAGAATAATAAAAACAAACATTTTGAAGTCATAATAAGTTAAGGGGGATTTTTAATGCTAGACACCAATATTAACAACAAATTCGGTAAAGAAGGACTTACCTTTGACGACGTTTTACTTATTCCAGGTGAATCAAACGTTACACCAAATATGATTAATCTTAGAACAAGACTTGCTAAAGATATTATGCTAAACACACCAGTTATTACAGCCGCCATGGATACTGTAACAGAGTCAAAAATGGCAATTGCTGTTGCTCGTGAGGGTGGTATTGGTATTATTCATAAGAATATGACGATTGAACAACAGGTTGAAGAGGTTGATAAGGTTAAACGTTCTGAAAACGGCGTTATTGTGAATCCATTCTCTCTAACAGCTGACAAAACTGTTCAAGAAGCTGACGATTTAATGGCAAAATATAAGATTAGTGGTGTGCCAATTGTTGATACTAACGGTAAACTAGAGGGGATTTTAACTAACCGTGACTTAAGATTTATTACTGACTTTACTATAAAAATTGACGATGTTATGACTAAAGAAAATCTTGTTACTGCCCCTGTTGGTACAAACCTAAAGGGTGCTCAAAAGCTTCTTATGAAGTACAAGATTGAAAAGCTTCCACTTGTTGATGATAAAGGCATGCTTAAGGGTCTTATAACGATTAAAGATATTGAAAAAGCTGTTCAGTACCCTAATTCTGCTCGAGACAAGAGCGGAAGACTTCTTTGTGGTGCTGCTATAGGCGTAACTGCTGATGTTTTGGACAGAGCTAAAGCTCTTATTGATGCTCAGGTTGACATTCTTAGCCTTGATTCTGCTCATGGACATTCAGCAAATATTATTAAATGCGTAAAAATGCTTAAAGAGGCTTATCCTGATACTCCTCTTATTGCAGGTAACATTGCAACCGCTGAGGCCGCTGAGGCTCTAATTGCTGCTGGTGCTGACTGTCTAAAGGTTGGTATTGGTCCTGGCTCAATCTGTACAACTCGTGTTGTTGCAGGTATTGGAGTTCCACAGATTACTGCTGTTTATGACGTTGCTTCTGTTGCCACTAAATATGACATTCCTGTTATTGCAGATGGCGGTATCAAGTATTCTGGTGACATTGTTAAGGCACTTGCTGCTGGTGCAAATGTTGTAATGCTTGGTTCACTTCTTGCAGGCTGTGAAGAAGCCCCTGGTGCTATGGAAATTTATCAAGGTCGTTCATTTAAGGTTTATAGAGGAATGGGCTCACTTGCTGCTATGGAGCATGGCTCTAAGGACAGATACTTCCAAGAGGGTGCTAAAAAGCTAGTTCCAGAGGGAGTTGAAGGTCGTGTGCCTTACAAGGGAGTTGTTTCAGACTCAATATTCCAACTTGTTGGGGGAATTCGTTCAGGTATGGGTTATTGTGGATGTGAGGATATTCTTCAGCTTCACGAAAAAGCTCGTTTCGTTAGAATTACTGGTGCAGGTCTAAAGGAATCACATCCTCATGATATTTATATCACTAAGGAAGCACCTAACTATTCTGTTCAAATTTAATACAATCTTTTAACGATATAACTATATAACTATATAACTATGTAACCCTTGCTCTAAAAAAGCAAGGGTTTTTTTATTATTTTATAACAACTCATAGCTAATATAGTATGACCTATAATACAACAAAAAAGAGCAACCTAATGGTTGCTCTCTAATTATTTTGTCTTAACTTTATAAATGCTTATTCTTCTGTTTTTGTCTCATCATCAGTTTTATCAGCTTCTTTTACTTCAGTTTCTTTATCCGTATCATTAGCTTCATTAGCGCCTTCTGATTCATTAGTTTCTGTAGTTGCCTCAATTTCTGCTGCGGCTTCTTCAGCGTCTAGTTCTTCATCACTTGGCTTCTCAACCTCTGCAATTTCAGCATCGTCATCATGTTCAGCCCTAGTAAATGTTACAACTCTCTCATCCTTGTTTACTCTCATTAGGCGTACGCCCATTGCGTATCTACCCATAACTCTTATGTCACAAGCACGGATTCTTATAACAACACCATCAGAAGAAATCATAATAATATCATCAGTTTCATCAACAACCTTGATTCCGCAAACATCACCTTTTTCGTCGTTAACCTTATAGTTAAGACGTCCAAACCCACCTCTGTTTTGTGATGAATAGTCCTCAAGTCTACTACGTCTTCCGTATCCCTTTTCGGAAACGGTAAGAACTGTTGCCCCGTCACGTACCCTAGCCATAGCAACAACATTATCGTCACCTCTTAGCTTAATAGCACGAACACCATGAGCAGTTCTTGACATAGCTCTAGCTTTTGTTTCATGGAACTTAATAGCCATACCATTTTTAGTGGCAACCATAACCTCATTGCTTCCGTCTGTCATACGAACACCAGCGATTTCATCACCCTCGTCAAGACCGATAGCAATAAGTCCATTTTTTCTAACATTCTTATATGCCTCAAGAGGTGTTCTCTTAATCCTACCTCTTTTGGTAACCATAACAATGTATTTTCCCTCATCAAAATCCGAGGTTTTAATCATTGCTGCTAGTTTTTCACCCTCTGTAAGAGGTAATAGATTAATGATATTTGTTCCTCTTGATGCCTTTGAACCCTCTGGAATTTCATAGCATTTCAATCGGTACATAATACCCTTATTTGTTATAAACAAAACATGGTCATGAGTTGAGCTAATAAACATCTCATCAACAAAGTCATCTTCACGCTGTTTCATTCCCGAAACACCACGTCCGCCTCTATTCTGAGCCTTATACACTGTAACAGGCATTCTCTTCATATACCCGTTGTTTGTATAAGTTACAACATTTTCCTCAACAGGAATTAAATCTTCAATATCAACCTCACCACTGACATTTTCAATTTGGGTTCTTCTCTCGTCACCAAACCTTCTTTGAATTTCTGAAACCTCTTCAAGAATTATTTCTAGAATTCTCTGATGACTTGCTAAAATATCTTCAAAGTTTTGGATCTTAATTTGGATTGCCTCTAACTCGTCAATAATTTTCTGTTTTTCAAGACCAGTAATCTTACCAATTGTCATTTGTACAATTGCTTCCGCTTGAATTTCAGAAATATTAAAACGCTCTTGAAGTCTAATTTTACCAGCAGGAATGCTCTTTGAGCTTTTAAGAATTTCAATAACCTCATCAATAAAGTCAAGTGCAATTGATAGTCCCTCTAAAATATGAGCTCTTTCCTTAGCTTTTCTTAAATCATATTGAGTTCTCTTTGTAATTACCTCAACTTGGAAGTCAAGGTATTCTACAAGCATCTGTTTTAACGTTAGTACCTTTGGAATTCCATTAACTAATGCAAGCATAATTACACCAACAGTGTCTTGAAGCTGGGTATATCTAAACAACTTATTAAGTACAACATTTGGAATTGCATCTCTTTTAAGCTCGATAACAATTCTCATACCCTCTCTATCTGATTCATCACGAAGGTCATAAATGCCGTCTATTCTCTTATCCTTAACAAGCTGAGCCATATTCTCAATTAATCTCGCCTTATTAACCATGTAAGGAATTTCATTTACAATAATGCAATTTCTTCCCTTAATTTCTTCAATGCAGGTTTTTCCTCTAAGTGTTATTTTCCCTCTACCAGTTCCATATGCGGCACGAATAGCAGCTTTACCCATGATAATTCCACCAGTTGGAAAGTCAGGACCTTTAATGCACTCCATAAGCTCGTCCATTGTTGCATCTGGATTTTCAACTAAAAGCTTCATTGCTCCAATAACCTCATTTAGGTTATGAGGTGGAATATTTGTTGCCATACCAACAGCAATACCAGTTGAACCATTACAAAGAAGATTTGGAAAACGTGATGGAAGTACAACAGGTTCTCTTAAACGGTCATCATAGTTTGTTTGAAAAGGGACTGTTTCTTTATTAATATCAGTTAGCATATCAACAGCAATTTTTGACATTCTAGCCTCTGTATAACGATAAGCAGCCGGAGGGTCGCCGTCAATTGAACCAAAGTTTCCGTGTCCGTCAATAAGTGGATATCTTAGAGAAAATGACTGAGCCATTCTAACCAAAGCATCATAAACAGATGCATCACCATGAGGGTGATAACGTCCTAGTACAGAACCTACAGTATCAGCACATTTACGGTATGCCTTATCTGGTGTAAGCCCATTTTCGTGAAGAGTATAAAGGATACGTCTATGAACGGGCTTCAATCCGTCACGGACATCTGGCAATGCTCTTGAAACGATAACTGCCATAGAATATTGAAGAAAGGAGGTTTTCATTTCATCATTAATATCCTTTATAATAACCTTTGAGTTGTTATTTTGCAAATTTCCCACACTCTTTTCTAAATTAAATATGTTAAAACGTAGTTGTTATTTTAGATTTTCTTTTATTATTTCTATCTGTTTTGGTTCAAAACACCTTTTTGGTATAAAATATATTAATTGATTTTTTTCTCCAATTATAAGGAGCATTATTTTTTCAGTTTCTTGAATTATATAATTTTTATCCTTAAACCAAATTACCATAGGCTCTGGCTGATATCTAATCTCACCATCTTCAAACTCTTTATCAGACATAATAGTTTCAATTGTAAAACCATCTTCAAAAATACTAAATATGTATGTATCATTTTCAAGTGGTTTTAGTGCCTTTACTATACTTTTTCTTAGAATTATCGGATTAAGCCATAAAATTGCAATAGCCGTTAACATTACTAAGCTTGCTACCCAATTAATACCTGATTTTGGATCAATTATTGTAAGTATTAAAAAGCACAGAAATGCAAACCCAATACCTATTGTAATTTTTATGTTGTACTTTCTTACGTATTGTCTTTGATAAAACTTATATCCTTCTCCACTTTCATCTGCTTTAATATTATAATTAAATTTTTCAATAACCTGTCCTTTTGGCATTTCTATTTTGGTTTTTTCTTCATTAACATCACTACTAGTAATTGCTATTTCATTCTCTCTATTACTACAACTACTACTATCTTCATTCGGTTCAATCAGTTTGGCAATTTCTTTGGTGCTTTCATCTTCTAAAACTATGTTTTCTTTTTTTTTGCTCATTATTTTTATCTCCTTTGAAGCTCAATTAAACTTATATATCGAGGTCCTTAACATAGCTTGCATTGGCTTCAATAAACTCACGTCTAGGCTGAACCTTATCTCCCATAAGAATTGTAAATGTTTCATCAGCTTCCATTGCGTCCTCAAGAGAAATTTTTATCATTATTCTTGTTTCAGGATTCATAGTTGTATCCCAAAGCTGTTCAGGATCCATCTCACCAAGACCTTTATAACGCTGAACATCTACTTTATTTCCAGCCTCTCCAGCAAGCTCTGAAATATAAATATCTCTTTCCGGGTCTGAATATGCGTATCTTGCCTGTTTTCCACGGCTTACCTTAAACAGTGGTGGCTGAGCAATATACACGTGCCCCTCTGATATAAGTGGCTTCATAAATCTAAAGAAGAATGTAAGAAGTAGCGTCCTAATGTGGCTTCCGTCAACGTCCGCATCCGCCATTATTATAACTTTCCCATATCTTAGCTTTGTTACGTCAAAGTCCTCACCAATTGATGTGCCAAGTGCAGTAACAACTGGCATTAGCTTTTCATTTCCGTATACTCTATCAATTCTAGCTTTTTCTACGTTTAGCATTTTTCCCCAAAGTGGTAAAATTGCTTGATATTTTCTGTTTCTACCTTCCTTTGCAGAACCACCAGCAGAATCTCCCTCTACAATATAAATTTCTGTAAATTCAGGGTTTCTTTCTGCACAGTCAGCAAGCTTTCCAGGAAGTGATGCAGATTCAAGAGCAGATTTTCTTCTTGTTAGCTCTCTTGCTTTTTTAGCTGCTTCTCTAGCTTTTTGTGCTTGAACAGATTTATCAAATATTGCACGTGCAATAGATGGATTTTCCTCAAGAAAATTAAGAAGCTTTTCTTGTACAATAGATTCAACAAGTGGCTTAATCTCAGGATTTCCTAAACGTCCCTTTGTTTGACCTTCAAACTCACAGTTTGTCATCTTAACAGAAATAATTGCTGTAAGTCCCTCTCTAACGTCATCACCAAGAAGCTTTTCCCCGTCTTTTAAAAGTCCAAACTTTTTTCCGTACTCGTTAATAACCTTTGTCAGAGCATTTTTAAATCCTATTTCATGAGTTCCTCCGTCTGGAGTATGAACGTTATTTGCAAATGAAAGAATTAACTCGTTATAAGAGTCGTTATATTGAAGTGCAACCTCAGCAGTTGCATCATCCTTTTGACCAGCAACATAAATAACTTCAGAAGTTAATGGATCTAGTCCTTTTGTTTTATGAATATGCTCTACAAATTGGCGAATACCACCCTCATAATGTAAAACCTCACTAACAACCTCTTCTTTTCTCCTGTCAGTAAAAACAATTCTAACTCCTGCGTTAAGGAATGCTTGTTCTCTAAGCATTTTTAAAAGTGTTGTATATTCATATTCAACTGATTCTTCAAAGATTTGATTATCAGGTTTAAAGGTAACCATTGTTCCAGTTTCGGAGGTTTGTCCAACTATTTTTAGCTCTTCATCATAATTTCCTCTATCAAAGTGCTGAAAATGTATATTTGTTCCGTCTTTTACTTCAATCTCTAACCATTCAGAAAGGGCATTTACTACCGACGCACCAACACCGTGAAGTCCACCAGCAACCTTATATCCTCCACCGCCGAATTTTCCTCCTGCGTGGAGTACAGTATATACAACAGTTGCCGCCGAAACGCCTTCTGTTGGGTGAATACCTGTTGGAATTCCACGACCATTATCTGTAACCTTAACAATGTTATTACTTAATAATTCAACATTAATTTCAGTACAAAATCCTGCCAATGCCTCGTCAATTGAGTTTGTTACAATTTCATAAACCAAGTGGTGAAGACCTTTAGAACCAGTTGAACCAATATACATTCCTGGACGTTTTCTTACCGCCTCTAAGCCTTCCAAAACTTGAATTTGCATTTCATCATAGCTATTTTCTTTGTCAACCTCTGAAATGTGTTGGTCAAATTCATCCATGGTGCTTTTTTCTACAACATCACTCATTAAAACTATCATCCTTTCTGCTCTGAAAATCAGAGACTGTCTGAATTAATTAATTCAAACTAAACTTCATCATATACTAAAATCCTGATTACTAATTGCTAGTTTCTAATTACTTATTTGATTATTTTCTAATAAATTATCTTAATAATTGCTTGATTATATAAATGGCAATTACTATTTTCTCGTGATATAATTAATAATTACTATCAACTATTAATCTATATAAAATTTCTTAATATTTAACAACTAATAACCCTGTGTTTGGGCTATTTTAATTCTTTTCCTTAGCGTTGCACATGATATTTGAGAAATATATACTGTCTCTTTTAAATCTTCATCTATACAAACTATAAATGTTTTTGGCATTTCATAAGAAACATTAAAAACTCTATCCGTTTTTCCTGCATTACTTAAAAAATTCTTTGTGTTTTGTGAAGTTGATGAATTTTCTATATCAAAAATTCCTATAAGGTTTTTTGTATTTATTAAAATATCATTTCCTAAATGAAGATACATTTTTACACCTGAATTTCTTTATTATTATTAATTCTTTTTTTACTATTAGAAATAACTAAAAACTTATTATTAATATTTAATACTTAATGGCTGAAATCATATTTTCCTACAAAATATGTCCACTTTTTTATAGAATATGCCCACTTTTTACTTCAAAGAGCTTTTGATTATCGGTTTTATGATTAGGTTTTTCGCAACAGGTAATAAAAATCTGAAAATTTTCAATTTTTGATTTTACAAATTCTTGTCTTCCTGCATCAAGCTCTGAAAGCACGTCATCAAGAAGTATAACAGGTTCTTCATCTGTTTCTTCAAAAAGAATATACGCCTGTGCCAGCTTCATTACAAGTGCAACAGAACGATTTTGTCCCTGTGATCCAAATTCCCTTGTATTTAATTTATCTAGCGTTGAAATCACATCATCTCTATGAACGCCTTTTTGAGTAAACCCAAACTTTAAATCTTCATATAAAGTACTTTTTAGCAAATCAAGATATTCCTCTGCCATTTTCCCATTAAAATCTTCTTCACCCTCAAGATCTTTAAAGACACTTGAATTATAAAAAAGCTCAAGTTCTTCTCTTCCTGATGAAATCTGATTGTATAGCTTTTTCGTAAATGAATTTAGCTTTTTGACATAGTTATACCTAAGCATGGAGATATAAGCCCCTAGTCTAGCAAGCTGAATATCCCATACTTCAAGCTCATCTTTTTTAGATGACCCATAATTTATATTTTTTAGCAAAGTATTTCTCTGCTGAAGAATATTATCGTATTTTGAAATAACACTGCTATATGAATTTTTAATTTGACTTACGCTTAAATCCACAAAGCTTCTTCTATTATCAGGCGAACCCTTAGAAAGCTCTAAATCCTCTGGAGTAAAAACAACACAATTTAAATTTCCAAAAAGCTTTGAAACAGAACCTAGCTTAACTCCATTTAACGTTACACTTTTCTCTCTAACATTTGGTCTTGCACAAGCAATTTTAATAGTTTGAGTTCTAAAGCTATTTTCAAAGGTAACTTCTATTTCAGCTCTTTCCCCATTTATATCAACAAAATCTCTATCTCTAGTGCCTCTAAAGCTTTTTACACCAGAGCTTATCCAAATTGCTTCTATTAAGTTAGTTTTTCCCTGAGCATTATCCCCAAATATTATATTTGTTTTTTCAAAAGGCTCAATTTCGACATTTCTAAGGTTTTTATATCCATTAATTTTTATAGAATTTATTTTCAATCTTTAAACCTCTAATTTATTCCTGGGGTGTTTGTGAAATTGTAAGTTCAAGGTCCATTTCATCAATGATAATTATATCACCATCACGAAGCTTTTTCCCTCGCATTGTGCAAACCTCACCATTTACCTTAATTCTACCCTCAGCAATAACTTCTTTACCAATTCCACCAGTTTCAACAATACCAGTGAATTTTAAAAAAGAATCTAATTTAATAAATTCTGTTTTTATTTGAACAGTATCTTTTTTCATTATTTTTAACCTCCAAATTATGTAGAGTTAAATATTTAGTCGTTTCCAAGTCTTAT
>JAAZIT010000385.1 GCA_012800685.1 Clostridiales bacterium | reverse complement strand
TGCAATAGAAATTTCACGTAAGATTAAATGAAAACTAGAAATCACAGGCAAAATAATACACATTTTGCTCCACGTGGAGCAAAACAACAATGTTTAAACTGTTGTTCGTAAAATTTGCGATTGTTTGCTGCTTAAACCATGAATCTAAGGTTTTTTAGTCATAGGTTCTTGGTATTAATAATGTTTAGAATTCAAAACTATCTGTGAGATGAGCAAAACAAGTTAGTACGATAGCTATATTATGGTTGGGCTGATTTCAATTTAAGCTTTGGCTAAGAGATAGAGCTATAAAACGATACAAGATGACTTTTACTTATGTATTTTATAATATCAAATTGCATCTGTCCTTTTTGAACCAAAGGTTTGTTTTGAATGGTTGCTATACAGTAGCTGCTAAAGAAAGTGATTAGATAGATTCAAGCAACCTAGAGGACTTAATCCAATATAAACAAAATACAATTGAGAGTTTGTGGCGAAATTGAATAAAGGCGAAAAAACATATTCAAATCCAACAACTTTATAAAAACTTTGCTCCATGTGGAGCATTTAGGTGTTTTAATCTAAAGTTTACATAGGTCATATATACTAAAGCGAAAATAAATAAGTTGATTATCAATTATAAGGTTTCTAGCTATAATGTTGTTTAAAACTAAAAATATTTTTAGAGAAGCGTTTAGGCTATGCATACTAATTATACCTATAGACAAGACTTTAATGTCGGTGCTTAGTGTTAGCATAGCGTGCAGTAGGTAATGCCTTTATAGTTAATTACAAGTTTAGTTATTGGTAAAACTATAAATATAGTCTCTTAGATTAATTATTAGTTTTGATTCGGGTGGATTCCTAGTAAAGGCATTTTTATAACCATAGTCCTGTAATTGTATTTAGTTTTAATGTAGCTATGGCGTCGGTTAGTCTTAATTAGGTATAATTGTAGTGATTTCGGTCAAGAATTTTGCTTTATTATAGGCTTTGCGCCTAGTTTTGATTTTAGTATAAGTTTTACTACTAGCTTTAGCTTTAGTTATAACTTTTAACCTTTAGCTCATTATGAGTACCGGCACAAACCTAACTATTTAACCTTCAATCTGAATTTTACTCCAGCTTCAACTATAACTATAACTATAACTAGAACTAGAACTATAACTATTACACCTGACATTTTTAGTGAGATAGCTAATAACATTTAGTAATAGCCATTTTACATCGAGAATATTATAAATCAGGAACTAATGGTATTAAACGCTAGAATTCGCATTGGTTAGGCTTTAATATGGCAATCCTTAGTTGTCAAATAAAAACACTTAAGATCAATCAGGTCAACTGAACTTTTTTAAAAAATTCAATTTTAGTGAGAAAGCTAATAACATTTAGTAATAGCTATTTTACATCGAAAATATTATAAATCAGGAACTAATGGTATTAAACGCTAGAATTTGCATTGGTTAGGCTTTAATATGACAATCCTAAGTTGTTAAATAAAAACACTTAAGACTAATCAGGGCAACTGAACTTTTTTAAAAAAATTCAAATTAATGTATGTGAAATGCTATACTTAAAAATAAACCATGCAATTAAAAAGCAAAGCATAAAAGAATTAAAACATAAAAATAACGAAAACGTAACAAACTAATACAAATTAATACAAATTTCGCTCCACGTGGAGCATTTGAGGTGGAAATGATAGATAAAATATATTTAAAAGAGCTATTTAAACATATAGAAATAACTCTGAATGAAAATCAGCTTGAAAGCTTTGATAAATACGCTAAGCTTTTGGTGGAATGGAATGAGAAAATAAATTTAACTGCCATTACTGAGCCTAAAGAGGTATGCGAAAAACACTTTTTAGACTCGGTTATGCCTTTCGCTTTAATAAAAGGCGGATTAGGCACTAATGAATTTATGAATAAAACTATTATTGATGTTGGGACTGGGGCAGGGTTTCCCTCTTGTCCACTAAAAATAGTTGATGAAAGTTTAAACTTAACTCTACTTGACAGTCTTAATAAACGAATTAAGTTTCTCGAAAGTATTTCTAATGAGCTTTTGCTAAAGGCTACCTGTATACATGGTAGAGCTGAGGAACTGGGAAATAAATCTGAGTATAGAGAAAAATTTGACATTGCAACGGCGAGGGCGGTTGCAAACCTATCGGATTTATGTGAGTATTGCCTTCCTCTTGTGAAAAAAGGTGGCTATTTCATAGCGTTAAAGGGTTCAGCAGGAACAGAAGAGGCTAACAAAGCAAAATCAGCTATAAAAACCTTGGGCGGAATGATTCAAGAAATAAAAGAATACACACTCCCCAATGGTGACGGAAGAACAGTAATCGTAATCAAGAAAGTATCGGCAACACCAGCGAAATACCCACGAAACAAAGGGCAAATGAAGAAAAAACCTTTATAGGGTGAGTATTGCATTATATTTAAGTATTTTGTTAATCTCGGTTGACAATTGTAAATATATGTAAATGGTTAAGGGAGGTAATTATAGTGAAGAGGTTTAAAATGGCATTCCAAGTAATTGGAGTTTGGTGGGCTGTGTTCTTTTGCCTTTGTATGCCTATTATGCTCATATTAAAAGCATCAATGTCCTTTAGCTACGTAGCTGGTATTGTCACCTGCGTTTTAGTGTCACTAGCTATGTCTATGATATTTAACCGGATAACATTATTTATCTATACTGGAAATAGTAAGGGATTTGCCAAGTTAATTAATCGTGTTGAAACTGAAGGTCCAACAATGGAAATTGCTGACTCTATTATAGAGCTAGTTCAGTCATCAAAAAGTGCTGCCCATAGAAACAACATGCTATTAGCGGCGGCGGATATGTATTGCTCCCTTAGAGATGCTAAAAAAGCTGGTTTTGCTTTAGATAAAATAGAAGCTAACGCTGTTAATAACAAATCACAAGGGGGCTCAGATAAACTATTTTATTTAACCTACTACATTGTTCAATTAAAACTCAACATTCTATTAGAGGATAGAAAAAGAAGTGAAGAGGTATTGGAAATACTTCAGCCATATATACAAGAGTTTTCAGAGCTAGAGGGATATAATGTTATGATAAAGTTAGTTCAGGTGTCATATAACACCTTTATAAATAATTATCAGGGTTCTATTGATATTTTATTAACCATTGAACCTGAAAATATAGCTAACCACAATGTGGTTTATAATGCGTTTTTAGCTGAAAATTACATTGGACTTGGGGATTACAAAAAGAGTGTAATGTATTTAAATAAGGCAAAGGCCTCATATATGCCAGCTTATCGAAATTCAATTGAAGACATTGAAAAAAGTTTTAAAGAAAAGTTTTCAAAAAATAAATATCAGTAGATCAGGACTAAGTCTGTGTAAAGGCTATGGGTTTAGTTATAATTTTGACAAATAGTATCCATTTAGAAGAAGATATAGTAAAAGTTTAGTTCAAACATCGACAATATAATTTATAAAAGAACAAATAAAAAGGCTATTTTAGGAATTATTCCTCGAATAACCTTTTTTAATTTCGAATTTTGGGGTAATTTTGTGTACGATTGTGGTTTATTAGTTGTTTTTAATCTGATATAATCATACTTAAGGAAAGAAAAGGTAAAAAGATTGCGTATCTTCGGAACACTTTTGTGATTTGACGTTACAAATGAAAATAACTTTAATTGAAAGGACTGTTTAAAATGGCACTTTTTTTATCAAACAAGAAAAAAGAAAAAGAAATTAACAAGGTAATAGAGATACACATTGGTTACATAAAGCCAAATCCCAATCAACCACGAAAATACTTTAATACTGGAGATTTAACTCAGTTGGCGAAAAGTATATTACAGGACGGAATATTGCAGCCTATAACGGTAAGAAGGATAGCTGACGAAAATTACCAGCTTATTTCAGGAGAAAGACGGCTTCGTGCAGCGAGGATTGCTGGGTTAAAATACATCCCTTCAATTGTTTTGAACGTAACAGAACGCACATCGGCACTTTTAGCACTTGTTGAAAACATACAGAGAGAAGATTTAAGCTTTTTTGAGGAAGCTGAGGCTATCTCGCAAATGATTGATATCTACGGAATGACACAAGAGGACGCAGCAATTAAGCTTGGCATGGCTCAATCAACAGTTGCTAACAAGCTTAGACTATTAAGGCTATCAAGTGACGAGAAGCACATAATAACAGGTCTTAAGCTAACAGAGCGTCATGCCAGAGCGTTAATTAAGATAAATGACTATGAAACAAGAATAGATGTGCTTGAAAAGATTGCAAAGGGAAGTTTAAATGTTGAAAAAACCGAGAGCTACATACAAAGTCTTTTAGAGGACAGAAAGTCTGGACAAGCAAAGAAAATGCCAGCTTGTTTTAAAGACATAAGGCTTTTTATGAAGACAATAAATAAAGCAGTTGATATTATTAAGCTTGCTGGAGTTGATGTCCAGTCCAAAAAAGTGGACAGCGGAGACGACATACAAATCTTAATAACAGTACCTAAAAACACCGAAAAATCTGAAGCAAAAGCTATTTAGTTATTAATTAGCAACTTTAAAAGCCCTTAAATAAAGCATTTTGTGTGTAATCAATACTTTGGAGAGTGAGTGATTAAGACTGTAGTGGTGGGAATTGCTACAGGAAATGCTTATAAATAGATGTGCAGTGTGTTAGTTGGTAGTTGATAGTTGATAGTTGGAAATTAATAGTTAATAGCTAAGAGACTAAACAGCTAAATATTTATAAAGTTAAATGGTAAAACACAAAATAGTTTAGTATATATTTTACTATAACTGATAAAATGTGATTTAAAATACTGTAAAAATTTTAACATACTTGCTTATTAGATAGCATAACCCTTATGGTTTTCCTTGCATGGCACAGTGGAGAGCTGTCATGCAAGACAATATAGATGCTACTCACGCAAGAAACAGCTTAGGTAATACAGTGTTTGGGATTTACACTACGGAAGTATTAACTAAGCTGTAATTTAGGGGATTTGCCCCCAATGTATGTAAAGAGTTTAAAGTTTTTACTATTAAACCCCAATATAACTATTAAGCATATTTATTTAAATAATTCTATAAAGGCATTAGTTGCTCCATGTGGAGCAGACTAGTGCCTTTTTTGATTAAATAAGCTATGTTATCCCTAAATACGTTGAATAATTTAAAGAATTATGCTATAATAATAAGCGGGCTTGTTAAAATTAATTATAATTATTTATAAACAAGAGTGTGCTTTGCTTGAAGAGTTTAAAACTGGCACAAAACCTTATTATTAAGGCGTTTGTGTAATGTTGTTTTTATTTGAAAGATTTTAGCACATAAAATATAAGGATTTTGGAGTAAATGTTATGGGAAGAATAATTGCAGTTTCAAACCAGAAAGGCGGAGTGGGAAAAACAACCACTGTAGTTAATCTGGCTGCGGCATTTGGTGAGAAGAACAAAAAGGTTTTAGTTGTGGATTTCGACCCACAGGGAAATACTACAACAAGCTTTGGGGTTAGAAAAAAGAGCATTAAAAACACAAGTTATGAGGCTGTAATAGGTCAATGCAGACTTGTCGAGGCAATTGTTGCAACAAACTTTAAGGGTGTCTCTCTAGTGCCAACGTCACAAAAGCTATCTGGTGCAGAGCATGAGATTGCAGACATGGAAAATAGGTCGGCACGTTTAAAAATGCAGATACTAACAGTCAAGGACGACTATGACTACATATTAATCGATTGTCCTCCTACACTAAATCTTCTTAACATTAATGCTCTAACGGCCGCTGATTCGGTAATAATTCCTATTTTATGCGAATTTCTTTCTCTTGAGGGATTGGTTGAGATTGATGACACAATTAAAAAGATTAAGAAAAGCTATAACCCTAAGCTAGAAATTGAGGGAATACTATTTACAATGTATAGCTCTCGATACAAGTTAACAAGTATGGTTGTCGCTGAGGTAAACAAGCATTTTCCCAAAAACGCATTTGATACATTTATTCCAAGAAACGTTGCTTTGGCAGAAGCTCCAAGCTTTGGTGA
>JAAZIT010000384.1 GCA_012800685.1 Clostridiales bacterium | reverse complement strand
ATTTCATATGTTTCAGCTCCTACTATTATAAATATCGTAAGCTATCAATTTAAAAACAACTTTAGCATAATGATATTATATCTCGTTATAGAACCTACACGCAAATTTTCGGCGATGACTACAAAACACCACATCGACTGCATTAAAAACGCAAAAAAACAGCGACCCAGCTCATAATTAAATTGAGTCCCTGTTGTCTTTTTATTCATAAAATTGTTAAAAAGTTAAATTTTTTCGATTTTTGTGGTAAATTATTTAGTATATAACATAATAGATTGGATTGAGTGATTACTTTTATATAAAGTATTGCATCATAAATTTTTAAAAATGTATAGGAGATAGCATAAAAATGGCTGATATTCAAACACACTTGAGGGAATTAGGAGTTCTTGTAGGAATTAAAAATAAAATCAACAATTTAGGGTATACTAGCAACTCTATTACGACTAATGATTTTTGTGAAATAATAGATAGCATCTTACCAGTAAACAAACATCCACTTTATAACAATATTAGAATAATAGCTTTTTCAAAATCCGAAAGAGACATAATAGATAATGCTTTTACACTAGCGAAGGTTATCGTAGAAAAATTAAATTTTACAAGCCTTGATTCAGCGGATTGGTACGGATATGAAAGTGGCAAAGATGAACCTTATGATATCAAAATAAATGATAAATATTTTTCACTGAAAGAAGATAGTTTTATATTAGAAAATATGGGTCTATATAAATTGTTAAATTGTTTTACTGGATCAAAATACAAAAGAGGAAAGAGACATATTTTTGAAGATTATGCTCCAACAGAATATAATCATTGGTTTGATATTACATGGCAATGTTTATTAAGCTACTTATCAGCCAATGGGAATTTGTGGACTTACACAAATCCAAAAAACACGAATAAACAAGCAAAAATTTCTATAGTTTCAAATGATGTGTTGCTAGAATATTTTGATGAAGAAGAGCATAAGATTAGCAAACTCCCTATAAAGAGTTCCTTCAAAGAATTTAAGCGAAAAACAACACCTGATATTAGAGAAGGGGGGTTTTCAAAGTTTATCAATGAACAACTGAGGTCTAATTCAGCATATAATGAAGCACAACGGCAATGTGCAATAGTTGCATCAGATGCTCTAGCCAATGAATTAATGGCAAATCTAAATTACAAAGCGGGAATAGCACGTTTCTTAAGAATGCATAAAAACAGTTATTATTATGCAAAAACCACATCAAGTGGGGTTGAATTGTACGAAGTTCCATCAGCGAACGAAATTGATTCTACTATTAAAATCACATCCATTGTTGGAAGCGTACCTAGCAAGCAAGC
Source organism: Clostridiales bacterium (assembly GCA_012800685.1). Taxonomy (GTDB): domain Bacteria; phylum Bacillota; class Clostridia; order Oscillospirales; family Ruminococcaceae; genus JAAZZIT01. The sequence goes on along the minus strand of JAAZIT010000384.1, from coordinate 1,638 downwards.
AAATATATTGACAACTGTAAAAAACATTAAGACAGAAAAAACTCTAGTGCTTAGAAATGAATGTAGGTTTAGTCATGGGCAATTCAATGGAACACCTGAAGCCAAACTTTATTATGAACAGGGGGGGTCTCTTGATGTTATATATAATAAAATTTAAATGTAGTTAACTAACACTTGAAACCTTATTTTATAAACTAAAGTATTTTTCCCAATTTTCCCTTAATCTCATAGCAATATTATATGCCAAAACACAAGGGACTGCATTCCCTATAATTTTATAAGCATCAGTTGCACTAACAGAAACACTATTCTTTGTTTTTTTTAATATAAACTGGTAGTCATCTGGGAATGTTTGAATACGAGCACACTCACGAATTGTGAGCCGTCTTTCTTTTAGCCCCATTTTAAGTTCATCTATTTGTTTCCCACCATTTTCACTGCTTAATCTTCTAAATTCTATATTCCCGTGATGCTCTGCTCTAATTGTCGGTGATATTGAATCCAATTTAATTTCCACATTTCCTTGACCTTTTCTTAGGTACTTTGCCTTTGAATATTTTTGTTGTGCTGTATCTTTGGACTCCTCAGGTTCATCTAACCCATATAAAGCTTCTGCACATGTCACAAATGGTTCCAATAATGGCGAGTTATAATTATAATTATGTGTAACTATCGGATATGGGTCAAATTCAGGCAAAATGTTATCCTTGCTCAATTCTGTTAAAGCTTGTTCAGTTAAAGCTGATTTTTTAAATCCGAAAAAAATGACTCTCTCTCTATTTTGTGGTACACCATAATCTGCCGCATGAAGAACTCGTGCAGAAAGAACTAAATACCCACCATCTGCTGCATTTGCAAAATCATTTTCAATTATTTCTTTGATGTCATCAAGACTTACTAGCCCCTTTACATTTTCAGCAACAAATAATTTAGGTTTAACGATAGAAATAACATCTCGCATCCACATATATAACTGTCCCCTACTTTCTTTGGATGGCTCGCCAATTTCTAATTTTGCACCCAAATGACTTTTGTCGGAATTTAATCCCTTACGCTTTCCTGCTATAGAAAAATCTTGGCATGGGAACCCACCTGTTACAATATCGACATTGCTAGGAAATATATATAAACCTTCTCTTGCTTTTTTTACTAAATCAACTATACTCCCAATGTGGTATATTTCACTTGCATTTTTAATCTTCTTCTCAAAATAAGAAACCCATGCTGCCTTAGCATCAGGTCGAATGTCATTCGCAAATACTGTTTTAAACCCTGTAGGAGATACAGCAACCCATTCTCCCATTTCTTCTTTTATCCAACTAGGATGCAACTTGCTATTAATAGATCTTTTTAAGCAAGTAAAATCTCCTTCAAATCCAATATCCATTCCACCACAACCACTAAATAATGACAATACTCTCACATCAAAACTCCTTCTTTATTTCAACAATATCTTCAATCTCACAATTTAGGGCAATACATATTCTTTCTAAAATTTCAGTATTAACATTTTCACCTTTGCTTAACTTTGCAAGTGTTGATTGGCTCACGCCAGAAAGCTCCCTAAGCTTAGTTTTAGACATATTTTTGTCAATAAGCAATTTCCAAAGTTTATTATAACTAAGTGCCATAGTTTTT
>JAAZIT010000383.1 GCA_012800685.1 Clostridiales bacterium | reverse complement strand
ATTGCGAGGCAACGTCTTGTTCAACAAAGCCTACTTGAATAATAGTTCCCTTAGCGACCTCATTACCGGACACATAGTTTTGGCTTGAGCTAATTGCTCCATCTTTATAAACCGCACTTCCTGTCGGCAAGTAATTTAGTCCAGCACTTTCAATTCTAGCTTCGACCTCGCTTAAGGACAAACCAGATAAATTCGGAACTGTTGTAAATTCTTCTTTATAATCCTCTTCTGTATACAGAACCACAGTGCAACCTCTTGATACAGTACCGCTACTTGGAACTTGTTTAACAACCTTACTTCCCTCGCCTATTACATTAACCTCGAGTCCTAAATCCTTAATAGTTTTAGTTGCTGAATCAACTGTATTTTGCTCAACATTTACAATATCAACAGCAATTTCTTTTAACTCATCTTCTGAATATTCAGGGAAAAGCCCTAGATAAGGTAGTATGTTTTCAAAAACCTCTACTACAATTGGGGCGGCAACCTGACTTCCGTAATATCTTCCACCTGTTGGATCATCAACCATAACAAGCATAATTACCTCTGGGTCATCAGCTGGTGCAAATCCACAGTATGATGCAACATAAGTACGTCCTGTTCTGTCAATATCAATTTTCTGAGATGTACCCGATTTTCCACCGATTTTATATCCTTGTATATATGAGTTTGAACCAGTTTCAGTTTCAACTACTCCAAAAAGAATTTCTCTCATAGTTTTTGAGGTTTTTTCTGAAATAACCTGTCTTCTTACTGATGTATCAAAATCCTTAATTACATTTCCTGTATCTGAGTCAACAATTTTATCAACAACCTGTGGAGTTACTAAATATCCACCATTAACACAAGCCGCATAAGCTGTAATCATTTGAAGTGGCGTAACCTTATTTGTTTGTCCGAATGCTGATGACGCAAGCTCAACTGGACCCATATTATCGTATTTTACAAAAAGTGAATTTGCTTCAGCTGGAAGGTCAATTCCAGTTTTTTCAGTAAAGCCATATGCCTTAAAATAATTAGAAAATTGTTCGGCACCTAGTGCTTGCCCAATTTGGATAAAGGCTGGGTTACATGAATGTATCATTGACTCAGCAAAGGTTTGGGAACCATGTGCTCGAGATGTCCAGCAATTAAAGTTTGTATCAGAAACCTTATAAGATGTTGTACAATTAAAGGTTTGTGTTAAATTAATACTACCCTCTTCAAGTGCCGCTGAACCTGTGATTACCTTAAAAACAGAACCTGGAAAATAAAGCTCTGAAATCGCCTTGTTTTTCCACTGGGTCGACCACGCATTTAGCTTGGCTGTATTTTGCTCCTTTTCGTCTGAAATTGCATTAACAATATCAGCCATGCTTTTATCATATATTTCAGCAGGGTTATTTAAGTCATATCCTCTTGAGGTTGCCATCGCCAAAACTGCACCAGTTTTTGGATTCATTATAATTGCACAGGCACGCTCGTTTGGAATATTTAAGTCCGTGGACTCATTTAGTGCTTTCTCAAGAAAGCTTTGTATTGTCATATCTAAATTTAAATAAAGAGAATTTCCCGCTTGTGCAGGGTCGCTTTGTTTATATTCATATGGAATCTCTTGTCCATCACGGTCGCTTGCATAAACTGTTCTTCCGTCAATTCCTGCTAGATAATTTTCATAATAAGCTTCAAGTCCATAAATTCCGTTTCCATCATAGTCCAAATGCCCTATTACATTTGACGCAAGCTCGTTTTGTGAATAAAATCTCTTTTCAGAGGACTGGCAATTTACTGCATTTATTTTATGCTCGCCTAAATATGCCCATATTTCATCTACCACAGTTTTTTCAACGTTTTTCTTTAAAATCTCATACTGTGAATTCTTTACCGCTTTTTGTTTTACAGTGTCTAAGTCGATTTCAAGCAGCTGTGAAAGCTTCAAACAGATTTCGTCAAAGGTGGCATAAACCCTCACACCCTCTTTATTTACCTTAGCCGCTAAATTAGAATCATTTAAATTCTCTAAATACTTAGCTAGAGTTTTAGGGTCAATGTAAACCGTATAAACTGTTGCACTTCTCGCCAAAACACTTCCAGAGGCATCATAAATAGTTCCTCTTGGAGCTTCAACAATCTTGCTTTTTAGCTGTTGGGCATTTGCGTATTCTCTAAACTCGTCGGATTTCACAACCGCTGTCTGTACCATATTGTAAATAATCCACACAACAAACACAGCAATAATTAATGGCACAACTAGCTTTATCCTTATATGCATAGCTGAAGATGGTCTATCCGTTACAACTGCTTCTTTTTTTTCCGTTTTTGTGTTTTTGTTTATTGCCATATTTTTTACCTTTCAGTTAATTATGCTTAACCAATGCATTAATTCCCCTGATTTTTACATAATTCAAGCATATTTTGCCTTATATCTATTAGAACAAGAAAGCTAAGCCTAATTCCACTGTCGTTTTTGCACTTCGGAATTAAATCTTAACTTTCTCTGCCATTATTATCTTATTTTACTATATACCGATATATTCCAAAACACCGTCAAACCATTTTTTTACATTTGAAAAGAAATTATCGTCGTCCTTTTCAACAACCTCAATGACTTGGTGGTCTTGAAGCTCAACATATTCGATTTGTCCTTTATTTAACTTTGCTAGTCCTAGAACATTCTCGGCGTAATCCTCAACCTTTACAATATTCGTCTTCGACTCAAGCTCAGACTCTAGGCTAAGATTGTTTTCTTGAAGTTCAGCTAATTGCTGCTGCAATTGTGACTGCTCATTCGTTATCTTTGAAAGCTCAACTTTTCCATATATCATTGCTAGCATTGCCGCAAACGCAAGCATTGCTACTGCAAAATATTTTATCGTTTTTAATAAAGCTATGCCCTTAGGTTTCGGATTTCGTTTATGCTTTATATGTGGAGCCCTCTGCTGTTGTACCTCAGGTAGATGAGCTCTATATTCTCTTGCTAGATTGTCATATCCTGACATTCTGTCACCTCATTGTTTTGACTTATACCTTACCATTGTAATGTCTAAGCACCTTGTACGTCCTTCGTTTATACCATTTGGCCCCAAAAAACAGCACATTGTTCGTATTTTAAATACGCTTCTTCTAATTGTCCATTTTTCTGATTTTACGCCCTTGGCGTTGTACCTTGCGCTAAAGCTTCTCTATAATTCTCAGCTTCGCACTTCTGCTACGATTATTATTTTCCAACTCTTCGACACTCGCTTCAATTGGCTTTCTATTTATCAATTTTCCTCTTGGACTTTTTCCACAGATACACTGGGGAAAATCTGGCGGACATATACAGCCTTTGCAAAAACCTGCAAATCTCTGTTTTACCAGCCTGTCCTCTAAGGAGTGAAACGAAATGATACAAAGTCTTCCTCCTGTATTTAAACATTCAAAGGCTTTGTCCAAAGCTACCGATAGGTGCTCTAGCTCATTGTTTACAGCAATTCTTATAGCTTGAAAGGTCTTCTTGCAGGGATTCTTTTCTCTTCTCACCCTTGCAGGCACTGCATTTTTGATGATTTCCGCCAATTCGGCAGTTGTATTTATAAACTTTTGTTCACGTCTCTTTATAATTGCCGCAGCTATACTCCTTGCAAACTTTTCCTCGCCGTATTCGAAAATAATTTTCGTTAGTTGTTCGTAAGAATACTTGTTCACAATATCACTCGCGGATATACCCTCTTGGCTCATTCTCATGTCCAGTGGGGCATCTCCATGATAAGAGAAGCCTCTTTCAGCTGTATCAAGCTGGTATGATGAAACGCCTAAATCCATTAATATTCCATCACAGCCATCTAGTCCTAGCTCACTAAGAACCTCATCTATCTGTGAATAATTATTTCTTACTACAGTTGCATTGTAATCTTTTAGTCTTTCCGTTGCTACCTTAACCGCCTCTGGGTCTCTATCAATTGCAATAAGTCTTCCTGTTTCTAACTTCTTAGCAATCTCATAACTATGTCCAGCCCCACCAGCCGTTCCGTCAACGTAAATTCCATTGGGTTTTATGTTCAATCCCTCAATGCACTCATAAAGCAGCACTGATATATGTTTGAAATCAGACACTTAGAAATCAAGTCCTTCCAATGTTTCCATAATCATATCTTCAGTAATTTTACTGTTGAATTCTTCCCACTTGGATTTTTCCCAAATCTCTGCACGGTCCAATACACCCACAACCACAATCTCTTTTTCAAGCTTAGCAAATTCTCTTAAGTGTTGAGGAACTAAAATTCTTCCTTGCTTGTCCGACTCAACATCACTAGCCCCCGCTAAAAAATATCTCTGGACCTGAAGTCCCTTTGACAAAGGCAGTGCTTCAAGTTTTTCCGCTAACTTCTCGAAATTTTCTTGTGAATATGCAAACAAGCACCCACTTAACCCATTGGTGATAACAAATTTTTCGCCAATTATTTCACCGAGTTTTTTTGGAAAACTCATTCTACCCTTAACGTCCATAGTTTGAGAAAATGTTCCGTTAAGCATTTTTATTGGCATATTTGTCACCTCCACATAAAATTTAGGGAATAAGTACCACTTTTTCGCACTTTTCACCACTGTGGATTTATTATACACTAATAATATATATAATGCAACCTCGTTTTTTCTTCAGAAACCTTTGTTCAAGCACTTCTTCAAGTATTTTTTCGATTTTTAAGTAAACTATTTTAAAATTCTATGTTGTAAAATCAAGGTTTTAGGCTATTTTACAGTCAAAGTAAACAAACTTTCGATAGATTTTACTACAATTGTAAATTTTTTGTTAACGCACATTTCGACCGTTTTTCCTTTGCAAAGTGCTTTGAAATCAGAACTCTACAATTTCAGTGTACAATACCACATATAGTGGTTTTGTGTTTTCACCTGAAAAGATTTAACATTTGTTAATATATCTAGTATAGCCCCTATGTTATCACAATATGTGGTGTGTGTCAATGATGTATAGCACCACATGTAGAGGCAATATATTCCAATAAACCCATATGCACACAACTATATATTGTTATAACATAAGCTTTTAGGTAATTTCAACATAATTTAAGCAAAAAGTGGTAAAAAAATAAAACCGAAGCATTGTACCTCGATTTTATTTTTAATTATATTACCTCTAAATGTGAACCATTATTATCACTTGTAACTAAAATTTGTCTTGAAATAGTTTCTTTCATACTTTCAACATGTGAGATTATTCCGAGCATCTTTCTAGTTCCAGTTACAGAAACTAGAACATCCATAGAATCATCAAGAGTTGTTGAATCTAAAGAACCAAAGCCCTCATCTATGAACAATGCTTCTATTTTAATTCCTCCTGCCTGCATTTGAACTACTGCTGAAAGGGACAACGAAAGTGCCACAGCCACAAGAAATTTTTCTCCACCAGAAAGGTATCTTACGCTATACGGCTCAGAAGCCTTTGAATTCGTCACGTTCAAATCAAGCCCAAACTTCCTTTTTCTTCCTTCTCTTTCTTCACGATTAACTGAAAGCCTGTATTGTCCACCCTTTATATTCTCAAGTAGTCTATTAGCCTCAAACACAACGTTTTCAAGCATAATTCCTAAAACAAACCTACTAAGTCCAACACCATTATCCCCTCTTAAATCTCTTCCAAAGCGATTTAGCCTTTCGTAATTAGTAAGTCCCTCTTGATATTTTACATTATCCTCTTCGTAATTTTTAATATCATTAACAAGCCTTTTAAGTTTATGTTGATTTTTTCCCAATTCATTATTTAGTCCATCAAGGGTTCTTGACTTTTCCGAAATTTTAACCTCTAAAGCCTTAACATCAGGCTTTTCAGTGTCTAAAATCTCTTTCTCATACTTTTCAACATCATCACTAGATGATTTAAGCATAGCCTTGAAATCGTCAATTTTCTTTTGCTTTTCGGCTATTCGGTTTTCTTCAACAATAAACGGCTCAAATTCTTTACGAGAATTAAACCCTCTCTTTTCCATTTGATTTTTATATTTATCACTAACCTTTTCATATTCACTTTGTGCCAATTTCAACTCAGATTCTGCCGATTTTTTATTAGTCTCTTGTGTAGTAAAATTAATTCTTTTTTCAGACAGAGAATTTGTACATTCCTCAAGCCTTTTGTCATAATTTAAAATTATTTTTTCATAATCCGAAATTTTTTGGTTTAACTGGTACAGGTCTTTAATCCCTAAAAGCTCTTTATTATTCTCTATTTGTTTTAAAATTTCAGTATACACAGCCTCTTGGCTTTTGCTTTCTCCACTTTCTTTTTCCAGCTTTTCTTTTTGTTCTTCAAGCTCTTTATTCTTATTTTCTAGGCTTTTCTGTAGTCGTTTTTCTTCTTCTGTAATTTGAGGAAGCTTTTTCTGCTCAATCTCATAAGTACCTAAATCAGAAATGATTTTTTTAACCTCAGCTTCTGAATATTTAGGAAGCTTATTAATTTCTTCTTCTATTTCCTTAAGCTTTTCAAGTCCACTTTCATAATTGCTTTTAGCTGTGGTTAGTTGAGTAAAATTATCTTTATGAGCTAGCTCAAGCTTTGAATATTCAGTATCTAGGTTATTTATATCTTCTTCAGATAATCCCTGTTCCGATGTCATAGCGGGTTTTGGGTGGTGGGTACTTCCACAAATCTTACAAGGCTGTCCCTCCTTAAGCTCATGGGCAAATAAAAACGCAAAAACTTCTTTTGATTTTTCATCACGTTGGTTTTTCTTTTTTTCCATTTCCTCTTGGGATTTTTCATATTCATTATTAATATCTGAAAACTTTTTATTTAAAATTTCACATTGCTTTAGCTTTTCTTCATAATTTTTTCTATGCTTTTTTATATTATCAATATCCACTTTTTGTGCGGAAAGCTCTGGAATGTCTTGAATGTGAGAAATAATAGTATCCTTACACTTATTAATATCCTTTAGTTTTTCATTAGCTTCTAATATTTCATTTTTAATTTTGTCGGCTTTATCACTAATTGTTTTTATTTCAGCATCTGCCTTTTTTTTGCATATATCAGCATTTTCAAGTCTTTCGAAAATATCAGTGTTTTGTTTTAAAATCGGAAGAGCCGTTTTTTTCTCATCTATTAAAGGCTTTTCTTCTCTCGCTTTTTCAAGCTCTTTTTCAGTATTAGCAAGAAATATTTTTGCATTTTCAAGATTTTCTTCTGCTTTACTGACATCTCTTTTTCTATCCTCTACCTTTTTATGGCTATCTTTACAATTTTCATAATAGGGCTTAATTTCGGCGGCACGCCTATTTTTTTGCACCTCGGTTTCTAACTGGCTCACGTCTTTCTTTTGACTTTCTAGTTTATTATAAGTCTCCTTAGCCTTTTCATAATCGTTATGGCTTTTAAAAAGTAATCTTGATTTAGTTAAGCTAGTTTCTAGCTCCTTTTTTTCTTTAACCTTTTCTTTAATTTCTTCCTTTAGCTGACCACTTCTTTCTTCCTCGTGATTCTTCTTTTCAACTAGCTCTTCAAGATTATTACAATCCTCGCTTTTCAAAAGCTCTTTTAGCTTTATATCTATCTCTTTATTTTTATTATTCATATCTGAAGCTTGACCACACAGCCATTTAGCAATTTCCTGCCACTCGTTAACAGCAAAAAGCGTACTTAAAATTTCTTCTTTTTCATCTGCATCAGCAACTAAAAACGATTCAAATTGCCCCTGTGGAAGCACCATAACTTGAACAAATTGCTTATAATTTAAGCCGATAAGGCTTTTAGCTAAATTGTTAACAGAATCTTTAGTAGGATTTTGATAACTTGGAATAAAATTATTATTAACTAATCTAAATGCGTTCTGCT
>JAAZIT010000382.1 GCA_012800685.1 Clostridiales bacterium | reverse complement strand
GAAAAATATAATTATTTATTAGATATGCAAAATGAAAATCAAAATTAAATCATGCTTGACAGTATAACAATTATATGATAGCATTTATTGTGTTGTAATCGAAATAAAGTAGAAGCTATTTCTTCTCACCTTACGACGAAAGTGTCAGTAAGGTCATACTAATTATATTGCATACATTAAAAGATAAGCGTATGATTTATAAATGTATTAGTGTGTTTATTGAGGTGGATAGTTTCGGCTATCCACCTTATTTATTTTATATAGCTTAAGTGGTGGTATAGCCACAGGTATCATGCTATAAGGGATGAAATATAGGTTACACGCTAGGTAAAGAACAAATTAATCAAAAAAATTTAGGAGGTGCGCATTATTAACGAATTATTGATTAACGAACAAATTCGTGATAAGGAAGTAAGGCTCATAGGGTCAGATGGAGAACAAATAGGTATTGTTCCTATTAAAGAAGCCCAAAAGCTTGCTAATGAAAAAAATCTAGATCTTGTTAAAATTGCTCCGCAGGCAAAACCACCAGTTTGCAAAATCATGGACTATGGTAAATATAAGTTTGATGCTGCAAAAAAGGAAAAGGAAGCAAGGAAAAAACAAAAAACAATTAGCGTGAAAGAAATTAGACTTTCAGCAAGCATTGAGAAACATGACTTTCAAACGAAGATGAAAAATGCACAGAAATTTATTAAAGATGGAGATAAAGTAAAAATTTCAGTTGTATTTCGTGGACGTGAAATGATGCATACCCAAAAAGGTAGTGAATTACTACAACAAGCAATTAGTATATTAGATGAACTAGTAGTAGTGGAACAAAAACCAAAATTAGAAGGAAGAAATATGGTTATTGTGGTAGCACCTAAATAGGTTACCTTGATAAATATAACTCATTTTTATTTGAAGGAGGATTAATGTAATGAGCAAATTAAGGACAAATAAAGCCGCTGCAAAGCGTTTTAAACTAACAGGCACAGGAAAGTTAAAAAGGTCTAAAGCATATACAAGCCACATTTTAACTAAGAAATCACCAAAAAGAAAACGTAATTTAAGACATCCTGGTTTAGTTGATAAAACAAATGAAAAACCAATGAAGAAATTATTACCATATTTACAATAATGCAATAAGGAGGTAAAACGATGGCTAGAGTAAAAGGCGGTATGGCCACTAAAAATAGACGTAATAGAGTTTTAAAATTAGCTAAAGGATACAGAGGAGCTAAGTCAAAACAATTTAGAACAGCAAAACAAGCTGTTATGAAATCATTAAGCTACGCTTATACTGGCAGAAAGCTTAGAAAACGTGATTTTAGAAGACTATGGATTGCACGTATCAATGCAGCAAGCAGAATAAATGGATTATCTTATAGCCGTTTCATGAATGGATTAAGGAAAGCTAATATTCAAATCAATAGAAAAATGTTAGCAGACTTAGCTATATCAGATGCAAAAGCTTTTGCACAGTTAGTAGATACTGCAAAAGCAAACATCTAATTTCTATTAAAATGAATAATCAAAAATATAAAAGTAGCATCAGGTATTAAAGAATACCTGATGTTATTTTTGCTTATAAGCAAATAAGCTTTACTGCTTAGAATAAAATATATAGCTATCTGATTTAATTTAAAAATATTGATTAATAAAACACATAAAATAGGACATAAATAAAAATACTAATTTTGTTATCATAATAATATAGAATTCACACTTTAGAATTTCGGTTATTCTATGTGAATTCATCTGAGAGAAACAACATTTAGGCGATGAATAAGTGAAGTATTTGAGTTGCTTCTCTATATAGAATCCACATTTTAAAGTTTGCCATATACTATGTGGATTCGTGTCTATGGATTCTATATACACTGTCGAAAATAAAGACTTATTATGTTAGTAACACTAAAAAATAAAAAAAGTAAAAAAGAGACTTGACTTATGTCAAAAATAAGGTATAATAGTAAAAGTCGCTACTAGTTGTGGCAGTGACAAAAAGATAAAAAATGAACTTTGAAAATAAAATAGTAATCATGTGACGAAAAAAATCATACCCTGATTTTTTTGAGTAAATTTACAACTTGTCAG
>JAAZIT010000381.1 GCA_012800685.1 Clostridiales bacterium | reverse complement strand
TCAAAAAGGGCATCATATAAAGGTCTTAGATAAGGATCAACTTTATTTTGTAAATCACCTGGTAAAAAGCCTAATTTCTCACCAGCCTCAACAGCTGGTCGTGTTAATATGATTTTATTTACATCATGAGCCTTAAAAGCTTTAACCGCCATAGCAACAGCTAAATAAGTCTTTCCTGTTCCAGCAGGACCTACTCCAATAACAATAGTGTTGTTTTTAATAGAATCAACATAATTCTTTTGTCCTAATGTTTTCGGTTTAACAATTCTTCCACTTGTTGTTACACAAATACCGTCTTTCGTAAGAGAATGGATTTTTTGTTGTTCGCCTTCTTTAGTTAATGAAAATACATATCTAATATTCTGTTTTGTCAATCCCTCGCCTTTTTTCATCATAACAATCAAAGTTTCAATTGTATCTTTAGCAAGTTTAACATTTTTTTCTTCGCCAGAAACACGAATATCAGAACCCCTATTAAGAATAACAACATTAAACTCTTTTTGTATTAAATTAATGTTTTCATCATAGCTACCAAATAAAGTCAGCATACTTTCAAAATTATCAACAGTTATTATTTTTTCAGTCATATTTAACAGCTAAGCTGTGTCCTCCTCTTTGCAGTGTAAATCTGCATAATCTGCATAATCTGCATAAAAATTATTAAAAATATTAAGTATTTCTAATAATTTATTATACCACATATTAGCAAAAAAGAAAAGTGCTTTTGTTCTATTTAATCAAAATTTCTTTTTCTACCGCTATATTCTTAATAACGGTATATGTAACATCAAGCTTAATGCCATTTTCGCTGTGTGAAATACTTTCCTTTTTATCTAGTATTTCACAATTTTTTAGTAAATTATCTTCATAGTTTTTACTAAGCCTATATGCTTCTTTTTCAGCTTCTTCTTTAGAATAATTTACAACATCAAAATTGTAAGGAGTATATTCAACCGATTTAACGTTAATAGGCAAATCTATGCCTAAAAATGACAGCTTATTAATTTTATCTTTTGTTTTATACTGTCCTTTAATTTTTTTTGAAAACGTGAGAGGTAAATCTATTTCGTAAAATTTAAGAAAATATCTTTTTTCAACATCAGGTAGCATAACCATTCGTTCATCTTCATAATTACAATTAAATGAAACAGTTTCTACGTATTCAGCGTAGATATTGCCTTCTGAACGATACATTTTAGTTTCTGTATCTGATAGCTGTACTTTTCCACTAACAAGGACTTGACCTTTGTGTACTCCACTTCCTACTGTAGTAAGCAAGGCACCGCCAAACACCTCAACTTTCACTATCTTTCCATCATGAGAAGCTATCAAGTCACTAGGCAATCGTCTCTGAGAATTCTCGGTTTTTGCATATGACTCAATAAGATCTATATTTAGAGTTCCACCAGTTTTATATATACCTATCCATGAAATCTCATCAAATTCCTGCAACATTTCAAGCTCTAAATTAAAAGTATCAATCGATGGCATAAAGCATCCATAGGAAATGTTTTTATCCTTCATATAATTTAAAAGTAACTGTTTAGTTTCATCATTGCCTCCTTTAAATCTAACCTGAAGCATAATATTTGATAGAAGTGTTATCATTATCAAGCCAACTGTAAAGCCTAAAATAATACCTTTTCTATGCCAGAGCCACCTTAGGTTAAGCGATAACCCCTTTTTCTCAACTATTTCAATTTCCATATCTAGCTCACGGCATATATTCTCAACAGATTTCCAATCTATAATGCTAGTTTGCCCAAAAACCGCATTGCCGCTCACAATTAAATTCCTACATTTGATTCTTAAATCAAGGAATTTATTTAAAAGCTTTGAGATTGAATTTCCTGTTATTTTAAAGCTAACAGTTTCAACTATACTCAATTGTTCTTCCCCCTTTTAACCACATTAACTGACTGTATCTCGCCATTCACAGCAATTGTTTTTGAAGAATAATTAGAAATTTTTAAGTTTACTCCCCATACTTCAATTTCATAATTTGATGAAATTATTCTTACTAATATGTCATTGCACTCAACTATATTTTTACAATTTTCTATTAAAACCTGTTTATTATTTAAAATAGTAACACTTGAGTTCAATGCAAAATTTCGCTTTAGCTTCTCAAAAAAATCAGATATCATGTTTTACCTCCATATTTGTCTTTTTATAATTATATTGCCAAACTCAAGCGCATATACTTAATTAGGAGGACATTCTAATGAAGTGTAACAAAAAGAAAATATTTGGCGAATTATTCTCATATTTTATTTGCCTTATTATTATGTGGTACATAGCTGAAACTCTTTTAAATTCTAAGGAAATAATACATTCGGTTCATCAATCTATTATTCGTTGTATAAGTGTTTTAATTCCGTCATTATTTGGTTTAATGGTTATTTCCGATTTAATAATAAGAACTGGAATTTATCAAAAAATCTCAATTCTTTTCTATCCTATTTCAAGATTTATCTTTAGACTCCCCTATCCGCTTTTTTTTGTTTTTTTACTTGGAAATATTGCAGGATACCCAATTGGGATTAAGCTTCTAACCCAATTAGTCGAAAAAAATAGCATAGACAAAAAAACAGCTGAAAGAATGTCGTTGTTTTGCTTTAACAGCGGTCCTGCATTTGTAATTGGAACAGTTGGCATAGCTATCTTTTCAAGTGTAAAAATTGGTTTAATTATATATATGTCATGTTTAATTGCAAATATTATATGTGGAATAATCTGTGGATTGGTGTCAAAATACACATACAATCATGAGGATACTAAAGTTACTCTTTCAGCTGAAAATTTAGTTTTATCTGTTCAATCAAGCGGAAAATCAATGCTTATGGTTTGTCTAATGGTAGTCTTTTCATCTAAAACTATAAGATTATTAGATTGCGTTCATATTTTTGCAGGATTATCTGAAAAAACAGAAATATTAGTGTTTTCCCTACTTGAAATCACCAACATAACTACGCTAACTAGCAGTTATAAATTAATACCAGTTATAACATTTTTAGTAGGATTTGGCGGTATATGCGTGTTATTACAGCTAACAGCAATATGCAAGAACAAATTTAGTATTTTAAAATTTGTTTTAATAAGAATTCCTATTTCATTGTTGGCTTCAATAATATCATATCTTTTTATTATTTACCTGCCTATTGCAGAATATTGCATGGAAAATTACTATTATACTGACAAATCATCAAACACAAATGTTTTTTCAATAATTTGTTTAATTTGCATGATTATAATAATATTTTTTCGTAAAAAGACTAGTAATTCAGATTAATCTGTGTTATAATTATGTAAATGAAAAGAATCGGAGGTTACAGTTATGAAGAAGAAATATTTTGGTAATGACATTACTCCTTCATGCGCATATTGTTCTTTTGGTAATCGTTCTAAAGAAGGTAATAAAGTATTGTGCGAAAAAACTGGTTTAGTGGATGCAGAATATAGTTGTAAGAAATTCATTTATGATCCAATTAAACGTATTCCTAAAAAACAACTTGATATGCCTGATGCTGAGGGCGATGATATCTAATTAATAACAAACACACCCCCATTTGTAATTATACAAATGGGGGTTAATTCGTCTAACAACTAATTATGTTTCGTTACACTCATCTTTGCAGTCACAATCATTATATTGGCTTTCTAAACTCTTAGGATAAAATTCATTAGTTGGGAATTTTATCTTATCAAATAGCTCACATGGGCTATCTGTGTTTGTTGAGCTTCCCTTGTCAGGAATACAATAATCATAAGCAGGAATAAGAATAGGAACTGGTCTTGACAATTGTACGATTGAGAACATTCCTATCGTAATAAGAACTTTTTTAGTAAAGCATGGTTTTGGTGGACATGGCGGACAGCAATTGTCACCATAACCTTCACCTTGCGATCCGTAGTCATCATTATCATCGTTTCCATGATGACAAGGCTTAGGACGTGGGCATTTGCAAACAAGTTTTGCATCTAGAACTATAGGTTCTACAACGCTAACTGATGCTCTAGGCAATGTTGAAGCACAAGTGCAACCACAGCCAGTTGGTGTCTGATCAGCTATTTCATCAGATGAAAAGTTTTTTGTGCTTCCATCGCTACCAAATAGTATAACCTTTTTGCAGAACGTAGCAATTCCCGAAACTAGTGATGATGCTGAACATGATGATGTAAAAGTCTCAATATCCACTTTGAATGTGTAAGTTATGTCAACAGTAAAAAACCCTTTGTTAAAAGGTATTGCGTCAATTGTAAATGTTGCATTAATAACCTCAACACATTTTGCCTTAATGTAATTTGCACGTTCGACCTTTGCTCTGTCTTCAACTGTTGAAAATGTTACTTCTAAGTCTTCTAAACAGTCTTTATCAGAGCATGAATCAAAAATTCTCATCGCCTCAATACAAACTGCTTCTTTAAAGCATCCGTTATTTAATAATTCGCTCATAGAGGATCCTCCTTTGTTAATATTGAAGATAAAACTTCAATATTATATTATTCAAAAGTCGCTATAATAGTTACACTTAGCAAATAAATCATAGATTTCTTACCAAAAGTTTTTTATTTCGCTATGCGCTATTATTATTAAATATATGCTAATGATTTTAAAATGTGATTTAACAAAAAAATAAACCTAATTAGAGCTTAAAATTCTAATCAGGTTTGATTTATAAGATAATTATGAAATTCGCTTTCCTTTACCCTTCTTAATAGCCTTAACTGGCGCCTCATCGCCACCTTTGTCTTCAAACAAGGTGTTATCATCAGTCTTTTTAAAATCGAACTCAGGGCTTTCCTCGCCCTGTTGAGCGTAGAATGGTTGAATGACGTGTTTTCTTATAACTGGAAAACAGTTGAAAGAAATTATAAGAGCAATGAATGAGAAAGGTAAGAACGGCATAATAAATGAAGAGTAAGGGAGGAACAAAAATAATGCAAACACCACCAGAAAAATAGCAAATAATGTTTGAAGAGATTGCTTTAAACCTATGGCAACAAGTATAAATGAATTCTTAAGAATTTTTGGCAACGAGAGATTGGTTGAAACAATCATTAGATAAATATAAAAATGCATCATTATAAAAATAAAGCAGAAGCTTAAGCATATAACAAATGGAATATAGTACACATTATTTTGCTTAGCCATCTGATTGTATGCAGGTATAGCAATAAACAGTGCCACAGTAAATATGACATCGATAAGTCCCATAATAAACGATTGCTTAAAACATGATTTAAATGTTTTCCAAAATTCTGACCACAAAAAAATAGGTCTTTCTTGTGTGTAATTCCTTGTAATCTTAACTAGTGAAGCCGTGGCAGGTCCAAAAGTAACAACAGGAATACAAAAAAGTAAATAAATAAGATTTAATTGTATAAGCTTCCAAAATTTTCTTCCAAAAATCTCGAAGAATTTAAATATTCCTTTTTTTTGCTGTTCACTTTTTGGAATACCAGGTCCTGAATTTCCATATCCGCCGAATAATCCCATTTTTTTAACACTCCTAAAAATTATATAACCTTAAATAATATTAATGTACAAATCATATCCGCTAAAGCACCTATTGCAACAATAGCTTCCAAAACAAGGTACTTTACACAATACACTTTTGTTGTTTCTTTTAAACCAAAAAAAGTTTTATCAGATAACATAACACTAGCCAAAGTTTTTGACAAACCAAATGACTCTCTAATTCCAATTACCATTGTAAATACCATAAATATTCCTGATGGTAAAATAGTTAAAGCAGCAGTTGGAATTCCATATAACCCCATACTATAATACATACTTGCCAGTCCTATTCCCAAACCAAGACCTTTAAAAACAGGAATAAGAAAAAGAAGTGGCTGAGAAATTGAACAAAATCCCAGAAAAAAAGGTACTAATAAAAAAACACTTCCACTAACAAAGCTGTTAAAAATAATTTGCATATAACTCATGCTTTCTCTCGAATCAATTAAGTTGTTTTTAACAAAAGACAAATCAATAATATTTTCAACAGGCAGAGTACAAAAACCAATTGTACCTAGCAGTACACCGATTAGTGTTAAAGAAACCAAGAGTAAAACAAAGAATAAATTATGATTTTTAAATTCGTGACCTTTTATATTTTGCATATACATTTACCATCCCTTACATTATTATATAGTAAATATATATGCTTGTCTATTTAATTTATGCTACTTAGAAAGTTCATAAGCTCTATTAGTACAAGCTTCACAGCAATCACTAACAACGTCCTCTAATTTACCTTCCCTAAGCTTTTCCAACCCAGCAATAGTAGTACCGCCCTTTGAAGAAACCATTGTTATAAGTTCATCAATGGTATAACCACTATCTGTAATCATCTTTGCAGCGCCAATTAGACTTTGTGAAAACAATGTTTTAGAAACGTCTTCATCAATACCTACATTTGTTGCATAATCAATAAAACCTTTAGCAAACAAATAAATAAAAGCAGGGCTTGAACCGTTTATAGCAATTATTTCTTTCATTTTATCTTCAGAAACGGCAGCCATCTTACCACAG
>JAAZIT010000380.1 GCA_012800685.1 Clostridiales bacterium | reverse complement strand
TTTCCTTATTCTCATTTTATTTAATTTTTTATTTTGGTTTATAAGTCCCTAATTTCGGCTTTCGCATTTCGCAGTCACTCACGAAACATATGTTACTCTCTGCCTTCTTGCGCAATCGTATCTCATTCTCAATTGTACGTTGCATACCTGCCACCTTGCGCTCATTCTCCGCAACACGAAGGTTTAGTTCTTTTATTTGCTCTTTCAACGCCACTATCTCGTCATCCTTGCTCTTGATAGTTATAGCGAATACCTCCTGTTGGCTCGTGAGTGTCTCCAGTGCCGATCTGAGGGCTTCCATTGATTCTTTGACTACTCCTGCCGTTGCTTCGCCTCTTGTCTGCTTTCTCAAATAAAAGCCTGCAATCGCACCTCCGCTTACGATTCCAACCGCCGCCGTTATTATTGAATCCCAACTCATTTTATATCAAATTTATGCTTTTATATACTTCGCAAAATCAAATCGCTTCCTACTCTTTAAATAGTTTAAATCTTTTTCATTGTCATAGGCTTCTCGCTCGAATGAAATATTTCTATAAGCATTGCCTTTAGGTAGCCTTATAATCCACTCTATTACATACCATAGGTAGAAGAAAACATACCACAACTCTTTTATTTGAGCTGTGTGGATTTTTTCGTGATTCAAGTCTATCTCGCTCAATTTTGCGTTGTTTCTTACGAATAAAACGCCAAAGAGGTTAATTGCTTTGTATCCTGCGAATGGGATAAATTTGTTTCTAACTATTTTCATTTGTTTTTTTGTGTGCTTTATTTTTATGTTGTTTTTTTTCATTGCAGTAAATTTATAAGTAAAGTTAAAATTACCGCCAACAATGCCGAAACTTCTATCCAATAAATGTAATTCCAAAGTTGCCATTTCTTTACAAAAAATTGAATGGTTGTGAAAATTGCAAACAGGAAAACGGGAATTAATGTGAGAACCGGAAACCCTGCCACAAAACAGGCAATCATTCCCAAACTGATACCTCCGTATGAGCCAATCATGTGCGCTGTGTGTTCCATTCGGTTAGTCCAAAAAGCAGGAGAAGCACCAATTAAAGTGATAAGGAAACCTGCCAAAAAGAAAAGCCCCTCAGCTAAATGATTTTGTGTGCTTTCAATTCCGACAATCATAATCGGAATAGCAACAAAAATCAGATTTAAGGTGAAAAAAGGTTTTTCGTGAGTTTTTAAATCTGCATACGAAATTGATATGCTTTTGTGTTTTCCGTATTTCAGGTAAATAAAAAGCAGGTAAGCTGTCATTGAGAAAATCGGTATGAGTAATAAATTTTTCATATTGATTGGTATTTTATTTTAATTAAATCTAAAATCTCCTCCGCCATCCTCTCCGAATCGTATTCCGCCCTCAAAAAATACTTTCTCTGTAAGCAAATCGTTTTTTACCAACCCGGCTACAACTTCAATGTAATAAGAAATCCCCTGAAACCCTTGATATCCTTGTGCACCAGTTCCTATAATTATACTCCCACTTCTTGCTCGTGCCATAACCTATATTTTTTCTAAATTTGCTTCCACATAACTTATCTTATTGTCTTTGTGCCATTTTGACGGAAAGAATGTCCGCAAACTACTTTCAAAGAATTTATATCTCGTATTGTGGATGAATTGCATCTGTTCCTGACGTGTCCAATACCAAAATGAATTTTCATTCCAAAATGACACGTGCGTAGGGTCTTGCCACGCTCCACGTCCGTCCGTTGAGGGTGTTCGGCTAAGCAAAATACCGCCCGGAGCCAACACTCTGTGAATTTCTTTCATCGTAAATTGTATATCACGCAAATGTTCTAAAGCATCAAAAGCTCTCACTATTCCGCAACTATTGTCAGGTAGCGGAATACCGTTGTTCAAGTTCGTTATAATATCCGCATTTTGTAAATCTATACTCGTATAGCCTTTTGGGGAATTGAAACCTCCACAAAGGTCAATGTTTTTCAATCCGTTTAATTCTGAAAAACGAAATGCAAGTTTTTCTATGTTTTGGTGATAAATATTAACGGTGGTTTGCTGGATTTCCTGATTGCGTTCCAACCAGGTATTTTCACCCGTAATTCTGTAAATATAAAGCACCTTATCTATAGCCTTAAATTCTGTAACAAGATACAATCTGTGCATTAAGTCCTGGTCGTCACAAATTGATAGTTCTTCATTGTGCCCTCCGATTTCGTCATAAACTGATTTTCTCCACGCTCTTATGTGGTCGGGCGCAAACCAAATATAACCTAATCTTCCCGGTGTAACAGGCTGATTGTTCATCGCAAACAATTCTTTTCCATTGTGGTTATACTTTTTGTAAGTCCAGCCGTAATAGGGATTGTACGGCTTAAAATCATCCGATAATTTTGCATTTTCGGAAAACACAAAACCAATATTTTTGTTTTCAAATGCTTTTACAACTTCTGCTAAACAGTCCGATGTGATTAAATCGTCATGGTCAACCTCTGCTATTACTTCGCCTATTGCATAGCTACACGCTTCTTTTTTCAAAGCTCCCACTTT
>JAAZIT010000379.1 GCA_012800685.1 Clostridiales bacterium | reverse complement strand
TGTTGTCTTTGAAGCATTGCAGCGGCAATTTCAGGTGCGTATGCTAGGTGAGTAATTCTTACTTCTAAAATTTCTATTCCAGCAACATCAACCTTCTTTTGAAACTCTTCCTCAATCTTTTCAGCAACCTCTTGAGCTGAACCTCTAAGAGACTTCTCATCGCCCTCATCTGAAACGTCATATGGATAAAGTCTAACAATAGTTCTAAGTGCAGAATCAGCTTGTGTTGACAAGAAATCAGTATAGTTATCAACATTAAAAACAGCTTTTGCTGTATTCTGAATTTTCCAAATAACATTTACACCAATCTCAATTGGGTTTCCTAGCTCATCATTTATCTTTTGCTTTTCATTCTTAAGTGTAGCAACCTTTAATGACAAGTTTTTATTACCAGTTGGTGATGTTTGACGTCTTGAGTTACCTTTTTCCTCAGTCAAAGCCTCCGAAGCTTGATTTAATAGCCATGATGTATAAGCTGGATTCATAACAGAACAAAATGGGTTAACATGATAAAAACCATCGTCTTTTATTGAACCGGTATATTTACCAAAAAGTGTAAGTACAACAGCTTCATTTGGCTTTACAATTTTAAAACCACGTGAAATTATTATTGCAAAAACCATTAATGCACTGCCTAATAATATTACCGTAGCACCCAAAGCTGTTTTGTTTAAGTCTTCACAAATATAAATGCCACCAACAATTAATACCACGCTCACTAAATAGCTAAGCAGGTCTAAAAACAGCACTAACCAACCACTTCTTGCATTTATTACTTTTTCCTCAACTATAAAGCTTTTTTCCTCCATAACAATCTTCCTTCCAATTCTTAAGGACCTTTCCACAGTTGCAATATTTAGCAACTAATAAGTGTTTTAGCAACACATATTCCCCACAGCCCTAATATTATAGTGATATCAAAATGATATCATAGTTATATTATCATAGTTTTTTTATTTTGTCAAGGGATATTTATATTAAATATTATTAAACTTATTTACGTAATCCCTTGAAAAACGACAAAAAATATTGTATAATACTAATAGTTGCGATTTATCGCTTTAAACTAATTTAGCGTTTTTTCGGTATAACCCCTTAGTTATTTAGTTCTTAGGATAATTACCGAAAACATATGCTAACGTACTAGAAAGGGTATTATTTATGTTTTTTCAAAAAGATATTGAAACCATGCCTCGTGCCGAGTTAGAGGCTTTACAGCTTGAAAGATTAAAATGGACTGTTGATTATTCAATGAAAAACATTCCTTTTTACAGAGACAGATTTGAAAAGGCAGGGGTTACTGCCGACAAAATTAAGTCTTTATCAGACATACAGTACATTCCATATACTACAAAAGAGGACATTAGAGATACATATCCCTTTGGACTTTTTGGACAGCCTTTAAAGAATATTGTTCGTATTCACGCTTCATCAGGTACAACTGGAAAGCCTACTGTTGTTGGCTATACCCAACACGACCTTGATTTATGGGGGGATTGTGTTGCAAGACTTTGCACAGCCGTTGGTGCTAGCGACGAAACTCTAGTTCAAATTGCTTTTGGATACGGTCTTTTCACTGGGGCATTAGGGCTTCACTATGGTCTTGAAAAAATTGGGGCGACTGTTGTTCCATGTTCAAGTGGAAACACAGAAAAACAGCTTATGTTTATGCAGGACTTTAAAACTGATGCACTTGTAGCCACTCCTTCATACGCACAGTTTATGGGAGAAACAGCTAAAGAGCTTGGGGTTTTAGATAAAATCAATTTAAAGCTGGGGTTATTTGGTTCAGAGGGTTGTACTGAAGAGCTTCGTGATCAAATTGAAAAGACATGGGGACTTTTTGCCACTGACAACTACGGCATGAGCGAGCTTATGGGCCCTGGAGTCTCTGGTGACTGTCATCTAAGAACAGGAATGCACATTAACGAAGATCATTTCTTTGCCGAAACAATAAATAGCCAAACTGGCGAAGTTTTAGAAAAAGGTACTCAAGGTGAGCTAGTTATCACCACTCTTTCAAAAGAGGGTATCCCTATGATTCGTTACCGCACAAAGGACATTACTGAAATAAATTATGAACCATGTGATTGTGGAAGAACCTTTGCAAGAATGTCAAAAATCAGGGGCAGAAGTGACGACATGATGAAAATTCGTGGAGTTAACGTATTCCCATCACAAATCGAAAGCGTTCTTATGGTATTTGAAGAGATTGCTCCACACTATCAGCTTGTTTTAACAAGAGAAAACTATTCTGACTCATTAGAGGTTAAGGTTGAAATTTCTGACGCCTCATCAGTTTTGCTAGAGGATTACAGAAAGCTTATTGACTTGAGAAATAGAATCCACCACAATCTTAAAACTGTTTTGGGTATCGATACAAAGGTATCTTTGGTTGAACCAAAATCTCTAGAGCGTTTTCAAGGAAAATCACAGAGAATACTTGATTTAAGAAATAAGTAGAATTAAAGCACCTAAATTAATTTTAGGTGCTTTGTTGATATTATAAATGACTATATTATTTAAACTTTAGCAAATATAAGAGTTTTCTAAAATTATTTAAATCCCTATGCCTTTAGTTCAAATTCTTTACTGATTATTAATTTTCCAAATTGTTTCCCCATAGAAATCTCCTCTTGGTGTGATATAGTATTTCTATTCTACACTAAGAGGGGGTTTTTATATTGTCTAAAAATTGGGGCAATGCATAAAAGATTAGTCTTTTTATTACTTAATTGTCTCTGCAAAAGCTTTTCCAATTTCCTTAAGGTTTTGAATATCCTCTTCAGAGGGTTTAAAAAGAATTCTTTCGTTTTCAGCAACCACGTCAATACCAATCCCTCTAAGCCTTTCGGAAAGGTTTTTACACGCCTCGCCACTCCAGCCATACGAGCCAAAAACTAGTGCTTTTTTACCTTTATTAGAAATTGGGTCTATCATTGAAATTGTATCCCAAACAGGTTTAACGGCATCCCTATTTATAGTAGGCGAGCCAAAAAGATACGCAGAGGATTTTTCTATTTTTTCAGCTATAACTGATGTGTCATGCTTAATAATGTCGAATATCTCTGTTTTTACTCCAGCTGTGTTCATTCCTACAGCAAGTGCGTCAGCCATGATTTCCGTATATCCATATGCTGAAACATAAAAAATAGCAGCAGTTTTTTCATTGTCTTTAGGTTGGGACCATTCCTTATATTTAGCGACAGCCTCAGTTATATTGTTTTTAAGAACTGGCCCATGGCTTGTACAAACCATATCAAAGTCAAGCTTCTCAAGCTTTGCTATCCCATCAAGAACAAACTTCTTAAAAGGCCCCATAATTGCATCAAAATAACCTCTAAATGCAGACCAGTAATTCTCTGGATATGAAATAAAGTCATCTGTTATAGTTGGCTCGCAATAATGGGAGCCTAAAAAGTCACAGGTGAAAACAGTCTTAAGTGATTCACAATAACTAAATATTGAATCAGGCCAGTGGAGATTTGGAGCAGACACAAAGTCTAAGCTAATTCCACCACCTAAATCAAGTTTATCACCATTTTTCACAGTAATTGAGTCAATTTTTTTATTTGCGATTGCAGATAAATTTCTGATTGCCGCAACACTTCCAACCGCTTTTATGTTTGGATTATATTCCAAAAGTCTTTCTAGCGAGCCACTATGGTCTGGTTCTGTATGATTAAAAACCACATAGTCAATATCTGAAATTGGCATGATTTCTTCAACATTTGATTTAAATACCTCAAAAAACCTTGTATGACAGGTTTCAACAAGAGCTGTTTTTTCACTTCCACGCAAAAGATAGGCATTATAGCTTGTACCAAATTCAGTTTTCATTATAATATCAAAAACCCTTAAATTTGGGTTTTGAACGCCAACATAATAAAGATTATCTTTTAGAATCTTCAAAAATCTCAGTCCTCTCTATTATTCTTCCACTACCTCAAAATCGTCCTTTGAAACGCCACAAAGCGGGCATGTCCAGTCATCTGGAATATCTTCAAATTTTGTTCCAGCCTCTAATCCACTATCAGGGTCACCAACAGCCTCATCATAAATATAACCACATATTGTACATTCGTACTTTTTCATAAAATTTCCTCCTTAATTTTCTTTGTTATTTTAAAGTGTACTTTTTTGGTACATTTTAAGTATACGACTAAATTACTAAATTGTCAACTCTTTTTCTACTTTTTCACCTTAAGTCTCCCTACAAGTTTTTCATCTGGGTTAACATAAAGAGTTTTATTGTTTGTAAAAATTACCATTCCAGGCTTTGATCCAGTTGGTTTCTTTACAAATCTAACATAAGTATAATCCACTGGAACTTGAGCCGAAGTTCTTCCCTTTGAGTGATAAGCCGCAAGCTGTGCAGCCAGAACGATGGTTTCTTCTGGTGGCTCTGTACCATTACATTTTATAATTGCGTGTGAGCCGTGGATATTTTTAGTATGCAACCACATATCCGTTTTATCCGAATCCTTTAAAGTAAGCTTATCATTTTGCTTATTATTTCTTCCCACCAGAATTGTATAACCCTCATCAGATATAAATTTTAGGGGTGGCTCAGCCTTTGGTGGCTTCCCTTTTAGCTTTTGGTGCTTTACATAGCCTTGCTCCGCAAGCTCTATTCTAAGCTCTGAAATCTCCCCATCAGTTGTAGCTCTTGTAAGGCAATCAAAGACACTATCGATATAATCAAGCTCCTGCTCACCAGCCTCAATAAGCTTAGTCAAGTGCTTTTCAGCTGTATCAAGCTTTCGGTATTCGTTATAGAATTTCTGTGCGTTTTGTGCTGGATTAAGTCTTATGTCAAGTGGAATTTTAACTATTGGAGAGTTTTCATCGTAATAATTCTCTACCTCTGCTGTCTTTTGTCCCTTTTCAAGCTTATGAAGATTTGACATAATTAAATCCCCATAGACTTTATATTTATCTCGAGTTGCACAAACTAAAAGCTCTTCCTTTTGGGCTTGGGTACGCCTTGCAATTCGCTCTGATGTGCTGACTATTAGCTTGAACAAATCAGAGGCGCGTTGTTTCATACGAACCGCCAAATCTCTATTTGAATAAAAATAATCAAGAAGCTCACAAGCAGAATTCTTTGTGTCTGTAATCAT
>JAAZIT010000378.1 GCA_012800685.1 Clostridiales bacterium | reverse complement strand
GTGTTTTATTTGTTCGGGAATAATAATTTCGCTTTGTGCCAATATTTTGTCGTAATCAGGTGTGACCGTTATTACTTCGCGAATTAACTCAGCCTCTAATGGGCTGGTTGGGAAAAAGTTTTTGTTTACATATGTTATTGAACCACTGTTATATGTAGGAGCTGACCAATAATTCATTTTGTCACCTCATGTACATCTAAAGTATCAGAAATAGTATTTTTAATTGTGAAGGGGATTATTATATTCTTTTTTGTTTTACGGTAAATATGTTTAATACTAAAAACAGGCAGTTCATAATCTGGGTTGTTTTTTAAGTTTTTGCTTGAATAATTTATTTTTTCTTTTTTCATCAACTTCTCCTAATTTAGACCAGTAAGTCATATTCGAAACTGGCCATGGGGCTGATATCATCCGAAGCAATGATATTTTTTTGTTAAAATTTAAAAACATTTTTTTTCCTTTTTTAGAATTTAGCCTCTAAGGGGCACCCAATTTATCACTTTCTTTATGACAAAAAACTGCCATTTCTCGAAACAGTTGCACCTGATTAAGATAATTGGGAGTAAGGGAAGGTGCTAAGTTATTTTTTTTGGAGATGGGGTAATTTCTAAGTCATAAGTCGAACCTCCTTCCTGGTGTATGGGATTGATTAAAGAGGGTAGTGAAGCAGAAAGCTTAAGTTAGCTCTCATATAAATTTGATATTTTGTTATATATTGATTTATTTTTTTAATCAATAAATAATTATTACTAGCATGTGATAAAATATTTCTGTCTAAAAACCTACTTTAAGTTATCTCGTATTTTTCAAATGTCAAGTTTTTTATTATTTTTTCCCAAATTTTTTTATAAAAGACCTTGAATTTACCTTGATTCAGATTGCCATCTTTTAAAAATAACTGGTCCTTGTAATCCTATGCCGCGAATTATTAATTTCAAACATAGGAAACACAAAATGCAATCAACTCAACTCTTAAAACCTAAAACTGTAAAGCTTATTTCTCGACTTATGCTGCCCTGGATTGAAGAAGGTATAATCAGTCAACTTGAAGCCAATCACATAATCGGTAATTTGAAACATTTAATCAGACACAATGAACTAATTCCTACAATAGAACCAAGACTGTTAAGCCAACAAGAAGCGGCAGAATTATTAGGTCTCAGCTTAAGTAGCTTTAAGCTTTGTGAAAAAGAAAATAGATTCCCATTCAAAAGAAAAATAATTAGAGGAGCAGTCAGGTATTCGAATATATCAGTAATAGAATATTTGATGAGTACTGATGATAACGACACTGCAATAGACCCAGAAAAGGAATAAATCTAAGTGTACTGAAGAGAGCTGTCTGTTAAGCCAAGCAGCTCTACTTATTTTCTTTACTCTTTATCGATAACTTGAATACTACTACTGCGTTTACTTAAACTGGTTGTTAAAGCTGGAGTTGTAATTACTTATTCTTTACTTTTTACCGAAATGCAAATAAGTGAATTGGGATAAAATAACATCCAAGCAATCACATACTTTTGCTTTGTAGAATAAGGATTTTAAGCCCACAGTACATAGCCCCATGGTGATATTAAATAAGTAAGTTTAGAGGAAGTTTGGTGTTTTATTGGTTGACGAAATTGAAAAAATAAAGCGGCATCAGGCTACTTGAATTTT
>JAAZIT010000377.1 GCA_012800685.1 Clostridiales bacterium | reverse complement strand
ATTTTTAAATGGAAAGGGTCCTAATGTTAAATTTAAATTTTCACAAGTAGGTTCACCTGAGGTCTCGCTTAAGAGTACATTTAGTTCTTCTGGAATAAATCAAACCTTGCATCAAATATACGCTTATATAGAGATCGAAGTTTATAGCATAGCCCCAAAAAAATCAAAACCCGTGCTATTTAAATTTGATTATTTAATTACAGAAACAGTTATAGTTGGTGAAATACCTGATACATATATTAGTATTCCAAAAAAATGAATTTTTTGTTAAAAACACTAGCGTATTCTGGGTAATATGTGTTATAATAGTAATGTTGATTTAAATTAGAAGGGACTGGGCAATATTTTAAATTTAGATGATGCAAAGCATGAGATTGATCAGTTAGTTGAGTTGTTAAACCTACATGGACACAAGTATTATGTTGAAGACAACCCTGAAATTTCAGATTATGATTATGATATGCTACAACAAAAGCTTAAGAAGCTTGAGGCTGATTTTCCAGAGTTAATTAGACCTGATTCTCCAACGCAAAGAGTTGGTGGAGCACCTATTTCAGACTTTAAAAAGGTAACTCGTTTAGTTCAAATGGGAAGCCTTAATGACGTTTTTAGCATAGATGAGGTAAAGGATTTTGTTAACAAGGTTTGTTCTGCTGTTGACAATCCTAAGTTTGTGGTTGAACCCAAAATAGATGGCTTATCCGTTTCTCTAGAATATGAAAATGGAGATTTTGTGCGTGGTTCGACTAGAGGTGAAGGTTTTATTGGTGAAGATGTTACTTCAAACTTAAAAACTATTTTTTCAATTCCCATGAAGTTAAAGGATAATATTCCTTCTCTTGAAGTAAGAGGAGAGGTATATATGCCTAGAAAAGTTTTTTTAGAGCTTGTTGAACAGCAAGAAAAAAACGACGAACAGCCTTTTAAAAATCCAAGAAATGCTGCTGCAGGTTCGCTAAGGCAAAAGGATCCTAGAATATCTGCAAAACGTAAGCTTGATATCTTTTTGTTTAATATTCAACAAATTGACGGTGTCACAATTACTTCACACAAGCAATCTTTAGATTTTATAAAGGAGCAGGGTCTTAAGGTGATTCCAGAGTACACACTGGTAACTAATGCTAGTGAGATTGAAGATATAATAAATAATATTGAAAAAAAAAGGTTTAATCTTCCATATGGCATTGATGGTGTTGTAATAAAGGTTGATGACTTTAATCAGCGTCAAGCACTTGGTGCAACATCAAAAACCCCTAGATGGGCTGTTGCATACAAGTTCCCACCAGAAGAAAAAGAAACTGTACTTTTAGATATTGAGCTTAATGTTGGAAGAACTGGTGCGATAACTCCTGTTGCAATTTTTGAGCCTATTTCATTAGCTGGAACTAGCGTATCAAGAGCTGTCTTACACAACCAAGACTACATTAACGAAAGACAAATTTCAATTGGTGATACAATTGTTGTTAGAAAAGCAGGGGACATTATTCCTGAAGTTTTGTCTGTGTCTAAAAAGGGTGAAAACACTGATACTTATCAGTTGCCAAAGGCTTGTCCTGTTTGTGGCACTCCGGTGGATAGAAATCTTGGTGAGGCTGCAATAAGATGTCCGAATGTCGATTGTCCGTCACAGATTTCGCGTAGTATTATTCATTTCGCTTCTAAAGGGGCAATGAATATTAATGGTCTTGGGCCTGCAATTGTAAACACACTTATAAATAACAAATTAATTAAATCAGTTGGCGATTTGTATGATTTAACGGTTGAGAATCTTATAAATTTAGAGAATTTTAAAGAAAAATCAGCTAACAATCTTATTAATGCTATTAACAGTTCAAAATCAAACTCCCTTGACAGACTAGTTTTTGCCTTGGGTATTAAAAATATTGGTCAATCATCATCTAAACTATTATGTGAAGAGTTTGGTGATTTAGATAATATAGTTTTTGCTACTGCCGACCAAATAGCTCAAATTGAGGGTTTTGGTGATATAATGGCACAAAGCGTCTATACTGCTTTTAGAGAGCCACATATGCTAAATCTTATTAAAAAACTTGAAGAGCATGAGCTTAATACTAAATATGAAAGTAAAGTTAAAAGTGACAAGCTTGAGGATATGATTTTTGTTCTAACTGGAAACTTGCCAACCCTAAAGCGAGATGAAGCAAAAAAAATAATTGAAAGCCTAGGCGGAAAAACTAGTAGCTCTGTTTCTAAAAAGACTAGTATTGTTCTTGCAGGTGAAAAGGCAGGGAGTAAGTTAGCTAAAGCCGAACAATTAGGAATAAAAATTATTTCTGAGGAAGAATTTTTAGAAATGATTAAATAAACGAGTTGAAAATTGAAGCATATAAAAAGCTTCTTTAAATAAAAGGAGGAAATCAAATGAATATTGATATCAGACACATCGCAGAGCTTTCAAGACTCCGTATTAATGATGATGAGCTTGAGAAGTTTGAGGAGGACATGGAAAACATCGTTAAAATGATAGAAAAGCTTCCTAATATTGATGAGGAACTAACTTTAAATACTGATGATCCACTAATTCTTCGTGAGGATATAGCAGTCGAAAATAGATATACACGTCAGGAACTTATGCAAAATGCTCCTTCTGTAAAGGCAGGATGTCTAGTTGTTCCAAAAACAATTGAATAGGAGTGTAAAAATATGGATTTATATAATAAAAATGCAACTGAGCTTTCAAAAATGCTTAGAGATAAAAAAATTAGTTCCGTTGAATTAACAAAATCAGTATTTAATAGAATAGAAGATGTTGACAAAAAAATAGGTGCGTACATTACGCTTAATAAGGAAAATGCCCTAAAGAAAG
The DNA here is from genome assembly GCA_012800685.1 of Clostridiales bacterium. Classification (GTDB taxonomy): domain Bacteria; phylum Bacillota; class Clostridia; order Oscillospirales; family Ruminococcaceae; genus JAAZZIT01. Next base: position 82 of record JAAZIT010000377.1, on the reverse strand, counting down.
CAGAAGAAATTGATACAAAGCTTTCTTCTGGTGAAAATTTAAACCCTTTAGCTGGAATACCTCTTGCTTTAAAAGATAATAT
>JAAZIT010000376.1 GCA_012800685.1 Clostridiales bacterium | reverse complement strand
CTCCTTTCACGATTTCAATGGCTTTTTCCGTGTCTATTACATAGTTGTCCTCATCGCTAACCGCATCATAAACGTATCTTTCGCATTCTTTTAGCTGTTCCACAACTTTATCCACATCAAAGGCTGTGAATTGGTCGTCAATTACTCTTAATATTTCACCCTCGGTTGCTTCGTCAAGTTCTATGTCGCAATGTCCTGTTATCCAATCTTTTAATTCGTCAGCGTCTATTAATTTCATTATTCATCAACCCCTTTTAACAACTCTGGGTTCTCGTATATGTTGCCGATAACCTCAATATTGAAATCAATATCATAGCTGCTTCCGGTGTTTCTGTGTCCAAGTAGTCTTGTATCATTATTATGGACCGATAGTTTCTGGAATAACAAAATGAAACGTATTACAATATAATTCAGAACCGTCTACCCATTTCATGCTTCCTTCAACAATTACAGGCTCGTTGTCTATACAGCATAAACAACCATATACCCATTCGCCATTATCTTTTCTTTTTCCTCTAAATTTAATTTCCCTCATCCTCATTCACCCCTCCACCTTATTCTTTAATTCTTCTAACTTATCTCTTAGCATGATTGCCTTCTGACATTGCCATATTTGAGTGCTCTTACACATATGCTTACAATCGTCGTTTATCTGTTGTTTCTCACATTTAGTTCGTGCATTAAATTCTTGTTTCAAAATTTCAATCATTTCTGCGATAACTTCTTTCATTCTGTTTCCCCCTGTTCATCCAAAATTTTACCAACTATGTACTTAAATCCGTTTTCCTGCAAAAACTGCATTAGAGTAATCCGACTACGCCAATCCTCTAGTACTAGAAAGTAGTGGTATTTAATGCTCTTTTCTCTAGTCTTTTTTAGTATTTCGATTATTTCTGTTGCATCTGTTCCGTTCAATATAATAGTGTTCATTGTTGTTTTATAGCCTGACTTTAAATCCTTTTCATGGTTTACTACTACAAATAATGGCTTGTCTACTGGCTTTGAAATTTTGCATTTCACTACTTTATGTCTCCTTTCTTGGAGTTTATGTTTACTTGTTACCGATATACTAAATACTTGGTTACACACATAAACGTTGATTTTAAAGTGTTTTAGCCTATTTTGTAACCGTGTAACCGAAAAAACCCTATTTCGCTATAAGTTAAAAAAATATAAAAAACGATATACTTTTTATATATATTTTTTTATTTTTTAAAAGTTTTATATAAATCTTGGTTACTTGGTTACAAAAGTGGGTATATATATTGATACTCTAATGTAACCGAGTTTGTAACCGAGTGTAACCGTGTAACCGACTAAATATTTAGAAAGGCAATTTTTCTAACTCCCAATATTTCTGAACTCCATATCTTTCAAAGCGTGCAGACTTTTTTGTCCTTTTCCACCCTTCTAAGCTGTTTAATATAAGACTTATGTCACAACTATCTTTTCTGCCTGGCTTGCTAAATTCTGGGTTCCCTAATGCCTCACACCAAACCTCTAATATGCAAGTTCTAGTTTTTTGTTTACTTTCCAGATATTCTTGAATTAATCCAACCCTATAATCATCCTCAACTGCTGCTTGCTGTCTTTCCCTTATCACGTCTAAGAGTTTTTTATTTGCGTATGGGCGCAATTCTCCTTTATCATAGAGTGCTTTTGCCTCCGCCCAGCACTGTAATATATCTGCCTTTACTTCTTTTTGATTGTCAAATAAATCATATCCACTGCAATTTACTTCTAATGGGTAGTATCTTCTATTACCAGTTTTATCTGTAAGGAATTCAGGTTTATTAGTAGTTCCAATGAATATACAACTTCTTGGATTTTGTGTTGGTCTACGCTCATAAGGTTTTCTATAAGTGTCAACCCGGCAAGTGATGTATGATTTTACTGCTTCAACTTCTTTTGCTTTTGTAAGTGCCAATAACTCACTCATTTCACAGATCCATGCCCCTTGAAGGACCTCTATTCCTTTTTGTCCCTCAATCTCTTTTACTTCCCTGAAAAATTCCTCTTTAAGTGCAAGCCAACTAACAAATGTACTCTTCCCTTCGCCTTGCTTGGTTCCAATTAGAACCGGCATATCATCAAATTTACATCCAGGGTTATAAAGTCTGTGTATGCCACCAGCGAAAATTAGTCTACTTACCTCTTTGGAATATTCATCATCTTCCACGCCAAGCCACTTGTTTAAGAGTGTATATATTCTACTTTTCCCATCCCACTCCACAGATTCGATTATGTCTTTTACGGGATTGTATTTATTTTCATTAAAAATTATGTTAAACGCATCAAAAAGCTTGTCCTTGTTATGTATGCCATATTTGCCTTCTATATAGCACCTAGTCTTACTGTCGTCTATCTCTGTCCAAGGTTCCAGCTTGCCCTTGCTAAGCTTTTCTGGCATCCCCGATAATTCGTTTAACTTCAATTTGCCTTTAAATCTACTGTCATTTCTAAGTATCGCCACATAATTAGTAGTAGTGTTCGCAACTGCCCCTTTTTCTGTGTATTCCAATTCAAATTCTGCTTGTATTTGTGGTACGTATTTATTAACTTTTTGATTATCCTTTTTGTATGCGGCTAAACGTCTTTTAAATGCTGTAAGCACACCTAGTTGTTTGGCTCTTGCTTGCAACATTTCTGTATGTTCAAGCCGATCTACTTCGCTTTCCATGTCTAAGAGTTCAGCAAATATTGTAGGCTGTAGTATAGATATAGCATCCAGCTCTTGAATTTCTTCTAAGCACATTCTGAGCCTCCTTCCTCTAGCAAGTTAAATCGGCAGTCTAACTGTGCTTTTTGTTCTAAGTAATAGCACCATAAGTCTGTCCATGGTTCCAATTTGTCTAGTGATATAATGCAAATTCTGTAATCTTGGCACATGTTGTTGTATTCTTTTTCTTGTTTCACTCTTATGTACTCTTGTTGCTTTCGCTTTTTTTCTTGTTCTCTTAAGGCTATTTGTTGCTTCACAGATATTCTCTGTCCTAAAAGATTTAAGTCAAATTCTTTATCCAAATAAGTAATTGCATCTTTAAAATTTAATCCTAAATATAGCATTACGAATTTATAAATATCTCCTCCGGTATTACAAGCTGGGCAATTAAATAAGCCTTTACTATCTGTAATGATTAAGCTGGGATGTGTATCGTTGTGAAAAGGGCAAAGGATTCTACCCTTATGCATCCTCTGCCCTGTTAGTCGTTCAATTGCAGTAGATAATAGTAGTTGTTGCCTAATCTGCTCTTTTACAATGTCTAGTTTAAACATGGATTTCACCTGCTTTTAAAAAGGTAAATCTTCGTCATCTTCTTGAGAGTCATTGTATTTAATTGGATTGTCTCCACTAGATTTCCCACCACAAAAATGTTGTTCCTCTGCAATTACTTTTATAGCTGTTCTTTTTTCCCCATCTTTATCCCATGTGTCAACTTGTAGCCTTCCAACAACTGCAATCATATCCCCTTTATTAAAAAACTTTTCAACAAATTCAGCTGACTTCCCAAATGCCACAATATTAAAAAAGTCAACATCTGTTTCGCCTTGTTTTGCATATTGCCTGCGAACAGCTATACTATATTTGGCAATAGATACTCCACTTTCTGTTTGTCTTAACTCAACATCCCTTGTTAATCTTCCCATAAGTGCAACTTTATTCATTTGCTTTCTCTCCTTTATTCTTAATAAATTTTTCATACCCTTCTATAGCTGTGTCATAAACTGATTTTGTCATATGTTTTGTATCCACTTTAAATTTCTTTTTAATTTGATCGTCAACTGTTGCTTTATCAAATCCAGCTTTTTCAGCTATTATGTAAAGCTTGTTAAGTTGTGCATCAGATAAAACTTGTTTTTGCATGTTGTCTTTTTGAGTATCTGCTCCTGTAGTTGCATCTAGGTTGTCAGCTTCGACTATTTCAAAGGCTAACATTAATAGGTATCTCCGTTGGTATGTCTCTACTGCTCCTATATTTTGTATGGCATGGCATCCTTTTAAGTTAGCCTCGGCTTGTGGTGAAGTAAAAATAATTACTTCGCTTGGGTCCTCCGAATTTATTATGGATAAAGTTGCTAGATCATGCGTAAAACTTGTTTGAGTGAAAAGTTTATTTTCTAAGCAAAGCTTATTCACTTCTGGTAAAAAGTCTTGTAGCTCAAAATACTTATATCCTGCAAATTTATTATTGCCTGACTTTTTTAGGCTTTTATTTTGTAGTTCAACTCTGCATTTTTGCAACTTCTCATATACATTCATCTATCAAACCTCCTATTTTTAGTTAGTTCTTTGTAGTTGTGCCAATAATAGTAAAACTGTTCTAAAATTGTCTTAGCCGTATCTTTATTGTCTTGTACAAATAAGGTTCTAAAATTGTATCTATTTCCACATTCCCAACTTCTAAGTGTAAAGTAGCAATGTTTGCCTATTTCTTTAACTTTGCGATTTTGTGCTATTAGTTGCTTATCTGGGATACAAAAGTCCTTTAAATGCTCCCATGACTTGCATTTTTCAACCAATAGGACAAATTGATTAATAGTTTTGCATCCAGCATTAAACTCTTTTTCTACTCGTTCTCTGCCTTGCTGTGTACTACCATATAACTCATCAATGTCTTTTTTGCGTTCAATAACACATGATTGTGAGAAGTCCTTGCCTTCTGCTAAAAAACTATAATCTCCTATATCAAGCTTCCTTCTTTCATACTTAATGTCGTGTTCATCTAACCACTGCAATATGTGTTTATTCTCTTGCTCTCTAGTGTCATATAAGATAACTACTTCTTTTAAAAACTTTTCCTTTTTAGTCATTCGCTATCTCCTCAATACTATTTATTTAATAATTACTTCTTCTGGCACATCTACCACTGTAACGCCTTCTGTAACCAGTTCTCCTGTCTCTGTATTTACAATCTGTCCATCTTCTGTAATTTCAAGATTTTTCTTAAACTCTGCCCACTTAAATGTCTCTATTAACTTTTGTTCTATGTACTCACTTGCATTGTTTTTGCCCCATTCTAGCAATGCATTTTTATCTGCCTCTAGCTTTTTGCTTGGTTTTTTGATTACTATATCTCCGCTCAACACTTTTAGTTTGCGTTGCGATTTTGTTTCTTTGTAAGGCTGTGCTTCAAACTGCACTTTTATTTGCTCCTTAAAATAATTAATTGCATTGTCTATCTTTTCTATTTGCATATTATAATTAGCTTCTAGTTGTTCCAATTTCGCCTTATACAATTCTTCTAATCTTGCCTTTTCCTCTTGCCTTTCTTTAATTTCTTCTACAAGGTTGTCCAAATTTAAAAGATTATTCTCCATCTTGTTCCTCCTTGATTATTTCTATTTTAAATAGTCCATCAGCATATTCTTGTGCTTCAATTATGTAATTTGAATATCCTTTAGCTACTGGCTCTAAAACGCATATTTCTGTTTCATGTACATGCCCCACTATTGCTTCAAATTCATAACCATCATCCTCTGTTACAAGCACCCTATCGCCTGCCCTAATTTTCTCTTTGTCGAAACGTGGTCTTGTATTTAGTAGTGTTAACTCCTTTGTCATACCCTAATTCCCTCCTAGCTGCTTTGTAAGCCATTCTCTTTATGCATTCGCCCCTGCACCAATAACGCTTATCAGCACAATATCTGCAAGGGTTCTTCATTTCTGTTTGTTGCATAGTTCATTCCCCCTATGCTATAATTTATGTGCGATTATTTATTTAGTGCTTCTAATTTTTCTTCTGTATATGCAAGATCTGCTTCGAGCATATTATTTGTTATTGTAAGCCATTTAACTTTTGCTTTTAACTTTTCAATCTCTTTGTTCATTTTTTGAAATACCTCAAAGTCTTTCTTGCTTGTTTTCGTTTTATTTGCGATTATATCAAGTAAACTTCTGTTGGCTATATATTGATTTAAGCAAGTGTTTACCAGTTCTTCTTTTGTCATGCTGTTGTAGTAGTTGATAATTGTTTCAGATACCATATCTCAATGCTCCTTATTTTTCATATATTTTGTAAATTATTTATATAATTCTGCTTCTCTTCTAGTTATAAAAAAATGTATTCCGGCTAAACATTCCTTTCATCTAGATATGCACCGCCTAAGTTTGCACATATTAGGTTTACACCGCTTAGGTTTGCTTCTCTTAGGTCTGCATATCTTAGGTCTGCACGTCTTAGGTTTGCTTCGCTTAGGTCTGCATATCTTAGGTCTGCACATCTTAGGT
>JAAZIT010000024.1 GCA_012800685.1 Clostridiales bacterium | reverse complement strand
GTTTTCAGATGCAGATTTACTGGGTCTTCCGCTGCGGGTTATTGTGAGTCCTAGAAATATGAAAGAAAACTGTTGCGAAATTGCAGCTAGAGATAAAAGCTTTTCTGTGAAAGTACCTTTAGATGTTGCTTGTGAAAAAATAGCCGACACCATACACAGCATGCTAAAGGAACTAAATGCAGATTTTATTGATGAGTAAAATCTGTTGCCTGTTTGGCACACAGCGCATTATGAGGATAAAAAACAGCAAGCCACAAAAAACAGCAAGCCACAAAAAACAGCAAGCCACTTTTTTTTGTGACTTGCCAAGGACAATGCCACGTCTGTCTTCAGACGCTTTCCGTCAGTTGCGCACTCCCTACAATAATAATGGATACAGTTTGGAGGAATTATCCAAGACTTTTTTGTTCCGTTATTATCGTTTAGAAAATGTAATATCTTATGGCAGAATATTTAGGGCAAATGCTCATTTAATCAGTTATTTCATTAGGCTTTGAGACAAAAAATTGGCTATGATGATCCAAAGTTTTCTATTTCGTCTTTTTTGATAAGGGTACTGCTTCACCGCAGAACTTACAGAACTTATTTTTTTTGGGAACTTCTTTACCGCAATTCTTGCAGAGTATTTTTGGTTTTAGTAGTGAGATAGCGAATGATGGGGTGGCTACAGCACCTTCGGTAATCGTTTCTTTAGTTCCTTTTTTTGATTGCCAGTATTTAGAAAGCGTATTAGCAATTATTTTGCGCTTTTTTACAATAAGCAAAATCCAAAAGAATATGAAAATGACGCTTTCTAAGCTTACCCAACGATAACTGACGGCATAGATATTACCAAGCTTCGAATTCATATAGAATAATGCATCCCCTGCAATAGCATTAAACATTACAATAGTGGCGATAATACCAATTACAGTGAACACTGCTACAACAAGTAAGGTTATTTTAGTTGATTTCTTCATTAGGTTTTGCCTCCTTCGCTTTCTTATTTAAGGAAATGTACCATGCTGAAAGTAGAACAAAAAGCAGTATGGGTGCAATATATTCAGTCCAACTGCTACCGAAGGCGTTTGTACGATCTGCGGTTATAGTTTTGACATTTTTATTTCCAGCGGCGTCATAGGCGGAAACGGTTATTACGTTGACACCTTTATCAATATTTAGTTTTACGATAAAGTTACCATATCCGAGTTCTTGTTCCACACCGTTGATTGAAACTACTGCGTTCGGCTCAGTATTGCCACTGATAATAATATTGTCATCTGAGGTCTTAACGTTGTTTGGATTTGTCAGATTTATGGCAGGCGGCGTTATATCAACCATCATGGTTTTTGAGAACGTCCTAATATTTCCATTATTATCTTTAACGTAGGCTAAAATCTCGTGAACCCCCTCGGCCAAATGCAGATCATAAATACCAGCATTCGCATTCTCAAGTATAAGAGCGCCATCAAGATACACGCCAGCTGTGGTATCTGTGGGGCAAGTTACACTGAAGGATATTAGATTTTCTCTTGTAAACGAATAATCGGGGAATGTTATTACTCCTACAGGAGTAGAGCGAACAATATCAAATATATCAAAATCACCATAGATATATTTATTAGTCTCAGCGACAGAGAATTTTACCATATTATGCTCGTTGTCAAGTGAGATGCTATAAAAGTTGTTATTAGTATTTTTATTTTCTAAAACAGCGAGTGTATCATAGTCATATAGGGTAACCATATATGTACTATCTGGACGGGCATCCCAAGTTGCGAACATCTCGCCGTCAATACTACCTACCTTGATGCCTTCTAATTTAGTAAGAGCATTCGACTGCTTAACGTACAATGGTTCCTCCGTTGACAGTGTATACTGCATATTACCGTCATAAACTTGAATAGTAAAAGAATATAGCCCTGTTTTCAAGTCATCAACCGAGACACTTGCAGTCCCACTCTTGATAGCTGAAGAATCCTTCCATATATTAGCACCACCACGATTGTTGTAATAATTATCTTGATATGCGTTTATTGATACATTAATTGTGTCTTGCTCTGTTACAACATTCCACTTAAAATTAATGTACCCATTGGACACTTCAGTGTCAAAACTCTGGATGGCGTTGTAGTATGCCGCCGATGAACTTTTACTACCACCACTGACAGTAATCGCACCAAGGTTATCACCTGTGACTTCTACAGTCCAATAGCCGGATTTAGCAGTTCCTACGTTGACGTACATCCCTCCTTTAGAAAACTCAGTATTTTGAGAGTTTGCTGTAATAACAAAATCATCAGGATCTCTTATTTGTACTGTGGCAGACTGTAAGGAGTTTTCCCAACTAATCATGAATACACAGTCTGAATAGTCATGATACAGATAAATGCTGATATCTCGCATGGTTGTTGCTGCATTAGTGGAAAGTGTTGGTGCAAGAGCCAACATAAATATCAATGCAAAAATAAATTTTCTCATTGTTCATAATCCTCCGCATAATTAGTGAATCCGTCTTGAGGGACGATGTTTCCAGTAGTAGTGGCATCATAGGTCAAGGTATCTTTACCGTAGGATACAGTGACCGTAAGCGTCCTTCCTGCGTAGGTGTTACGTGGTAATTGAATAGCAATGTTCGCTCTGCCGTCATGTCTGATTGAGTAGTAGGGGTTATCCAAGTGTCCGTCAACGATAAGATTCAAATCGATTAGATTATTCTTTATTGTTGCACTTCCACTGATCTCACCACCTAAATCAGAGCCAAACAGCGAGAGTTCATCAATCGCATTTATTGGGATAATCATCCTATCTTGGGTAAACCTGATATATTGATCAGGGTTACTAGAGTCAAACGCTTTTAAACCATTTTGCTCCCGGTCATCAGTGCAAATGAATTCTATTCTGTCACAATCAAGCGATATATCGGACAATATCGAAGATATTTGTGCCTTGTATGGTTCATTCGAAATATTCAGGGGATGATTTACTGAAATGGCAGATTCAAGTGGCTTTGGGGGAGAGTTATTGTTGAAGCATTCGCTCAATTCTGAAGCGTTAATGCTTAACCCTGTTGCATTAAGTGATAGACTATCTGGATACAAGCCATATGACTTAAGCACTATTGGGGTTTGTTTGTCTATTTTCAAGGTGTTTTGAAGATTAGTGAAATTGGCCATACCTGACAACTCATACATTACATCAGTTTTTGTAGTATCAATCGATAGATTACCATTTGTAATTTCAATAAGACCAAGATAGCCATTGACAGCACATGTTCCTATGATGTTTGCGAATTCATCGCAAATAGTTACGTTCAAATTATCTGTTTGTACATTAAGTCCATATCCAGAATTACCAATATTATCATTATGTATTGGGAGACCCGTTATCACTTGAACAGCGTTACTTACCTCGTTTTGAGGTAGGGGAATGGGAATACTGTTTATAGCATAATTAAGATTGTTTTGCAACTCTGACATCGTACAGCCTTTATTTATCGTGTAAGTAAATTCAGTTCCATCAAACTGAGCATAAGCATAAACTTCGCCAAACCCAGGCAGATTTAATGCAACATCGGAATGATTTAAGCCAATGCTATACTTGTCAAAGTAAAAACTATACAGTTCAAGTACCTTAACGCTCTCACCACCAAATACCTTTTGACCATAATTTTGGTTTGTTGCTGTTGATTTGCGAAAATCAATATAAGCAGCATCACTTCCATATATTTCTCCGCTGGTGAGAATAATTCTACCTACGCTTGAGGAAATAGGGGAGCTAGAATGAACAGTAACGATAGAAGTGGTTCTAACGAAGCCGTTCAAGATTACATTGCCACTTAGTTTTAGAGTATAGTCGTCTATTTTCTCAACTTTGTCCGCATAGATTGTGTTGCCATTTCTGCCGAGTACTATTGTTTGTCCAGTTTGCTTATAATCTGTATTATCGGAGACAGATAGTAGTTTGCTTGTAGTTTTTGATGTGCCATTTGGTAGTTTGAATGTGACATCAAGATTACCCGGATCGTATTTCCCACGTAATACGAATGAAACTGCCATATTATCGATAACCTTTATATCTTTTATTTCATTGCCATTTATAAAGACTTTTGTACCCTCGATTACACCATCGGCATTGATGAATACAGGCACGCCAAGCTCTGCATCTTTTACAGATACTACAGACGGCTCTGCATAGCGTAAACGAAAAATTGTGTGGTCGGTGCGAGTGATGTAGCTTTCGTCCTCTGTCAGTATCAATTTGCTATGAGAATATGTACGGGTACTGCTTACTTTGTGTTCTTTAAGTTCAATTGTTAGTATACGAGGATTAGCTTCGTTGTCATTCTCAACTGTATACTCAAAACAATAGTTATTTACAATATAGTTTTGAAGCGCAGTATAAACCTTTACAAGCTCCTCATCTGTCACCGCCTCCATAAAAGAACCACCTGTTTCATTAGCAATATTTTGCATATAATTATGGTCACCGCCTCCCATACTAACTGTGAACACTGCGATGCTTTCTGCTTTCGCAGCGTTAATAGCATTAGGCATCTCAGAGGGGTTTCCGTCCTCACCATCAGTCATCAAAATGATAGCTTTCGTTCCGACTGCATTCTTCAAAGACTCAATTCCTCCATAAAGGCCAGCAGAAATGCTCGTGCCACCATGTGCACCAATTTGTCTAGCAGCAGTCCTAAGCTCTATAATTTCATTTGTTAGTGGTGAAAGCTCATGATAATTGTTTTCATACATTAAAATGGACGATTCTTGCATTTCAGGCTCCATATTACTGATGCAGGCTTCTACAGCATGACGGGCGTTTTGTATGCGGCTACCGCCCATACTGCCGCTGCCATCTATAACAAGTGCGATAGAGATATGATTGCTAGCATCATCCATTATACGCGACACTTTCTTATCCGATATTTCAAAGCTATTGTCTACAAAGGTAAAATCGCTGACAAGAAAATCGTTTGCTAATTCTTCAACTCCATCGTTTTTGCCGCTTACATTAAGATATGCTCGAACGGTTGGGTAATTGTCAGCATCCACACGGCTTATAAACATGGAAACTCGTTCATATTTAAACAAATCATTTAGAAAATGTGAAAAACCACGGTTTAACATGGAATCAGGTAGGAATACCTTAGAACATAAAACTTCATTAATAGATGTAGTTATTTCCTCATTAGTGGTGGTTTTATCATAATACACCATACTCAGTTCTTTCAACGCCTGTTTAATTGAAGAATCTTTACTGATTTTTTCATTGTGGTCCATCAGGTTTAATAGGATTTTACGAGCGCTTTTGTGTCTTCTCCAGACGCAGCGTAGAGTTTGGATAACTGCAATTCAATGACACCACTTTGGTCACCAAACAGCGGTGTTTGGGAAGTCAGCCAGTTGATAATACGCTTAACCTTAACAGAATTTGCTTCTTTACGATATTCAGCCGCTTTAGTAAGATTGTCTTCGTATCGTGGATTGTCTTCGTCGTATTGACCGGCAACTTCCTCTGCAATTTCTGCCTTTTCGAGTAACGAGATTATTTCCTTATCTTCTTCGTCGTATATGGTTAGAAAAGTATTATCGTTAAGAAGTTTTTGGGCTATTATGTCGGTATAGAGGACGATGTTATCCACTGTATTATCAGACTTAAGCAGTTTCCAAGCATTTTCTTCAGCTTTGTCAAGTTTACCCATAGCGTTGTAGTATTTTACTGAATATCGGAGTATTTTGTTGTCGTGAGGGGATTCAAGTAGTAATTTCGATAGCATACGAGAGTCTATCTCATCAAAGTTATCGTTATTTATCATGTGCTCACGCTTAAAACCTAATAGAAATTCCACTTCACTCTTTTCGCTGATTTTCAGTAAAGAGAAACAATCGCTGGCCATTTTAGTAAGTTCATTGTGGGCTTGTGCGTCGGTTAAAGCAGTCTCATCAAGCCCTGTCATTCTACGTGATAGCGTATAGAGCTT
>JAAZIT010000375.1 GCA_012800685.1 Clostridiales bacterium | reverse complement strand
TGTAATCTCTAAAGTAATATGTTATAATTACCTAAGAAAAGAAAGGGAGTGAAACTTCATGGAAAACAGAAAACAGGAAATTCGTGCAGTTAAAGATAAGCACGTGAAAATCGACATAATGCCGGGACATTTTGCTACTAACCATTCTCATGTAAATTACTGTGTTGACATGACTCAGATTAAAACTCAGCATAAGATGGCAAAAAGAAGTGCTAAGATATTAGCGGATATGTTTTCATCAACACACATAGATACTATCGTGTGTCTTGAGGGAACTGAAATTCTAGGCGCTTTTCTGGCTGATACTCTTTCTGAAAATGGGATTAATAGCGGCACAGACATTTTTATTTTAACTCCTGAGCTTAACGCTAATAATCAAATGATTTTTAGGGATAACACTCAGTGTTACATTTGGGGAAAGCAAGTCCTTCTATTAATTTCATCAGTTTCAACCGGAAAAACAATTAACCGATTATCCGAATGCATTCAATACTACACAGGACATTTAACTGGAATTGGTTCGATATTTTCAGCGGTAAGCAAAGTAAACGGAACACCTATAAACAGTATCTTTACTACTGTAGAGTTACCTGGATATACTACATATTACACATCAGAGTGTCCAATGTGCAAAAGTGGACAAAAGGTTGACGCTCTTGTTAATAGCTACGGCTATTCTAAAATTTAATTTAAACTTGCCATTTAAAAACACAAAGCTGACAGCGTATTTTTACGGTTGTCAGCTTTGTTGTTTAAAGTGATTTTGACAGTTGACACCAAAGCAAAATTATAATATTATATAAACAAACAACAATTATCTTTAGAAAGGGACTTATTAATGGAAACACTTCAAATAATTACACTTGTGGCAGTAATAATTGCTATTATCGTTCAAATAGTAATTCTTTTAAAGACTCGCAGTAACAGTAACAACCAATCATACGAGGATACAGAAAAAATAATTACTCAGCTAACCATTCAAAAGGAACTTGAAAATAGCCATTTTTCCGCAATTACAGAGAGCTTTTCAAATGGAACTCAACAGCTTTCTAATTCCATTTCAAGCAATAACGAGAAAATCCTATTAGGGCAAATGGAACAACAGCAAAAGCTCTTTGACTCAATAAACGAGCAGAACCAACGTATAAATAGGTCTCTAACAGAAAACATTGAAAAGCTTCAAGTAAGCAATGAAATTAAGCTTGAGCAGATGCGTGTAACAGTTGGCGAAAAGCTTGATGATACCTTAAATAAGCGACTTGATTCTAGCTTTAAAACTGTTAGTGAAAAACTTGAAGATTTGTATAAATCTTTGGGAGAAATGCAGCAGCTTTCATCTGGTGTTTCAGACCTTCAGAGACTTTTAACAAATGTAAAAGCCCGTGGAACTTGGGCTGAAGTTCAGCTGGGTGAGATACTTGACCAATTTTTAACTAGTGAGCAATTTGAAAGAAATGTCTCTATTAAAAAAAATAGAGAGCTAGTAGAATTTGCAATTAAAATTCCTTCTAAAGATGATGACACTAATTTTATTTGGCTTCCAATAGACGCAAAATTTCCTCAGGAGGATTATCTAAGAATACAAGATGCTGCCGACAAATCCGATAAGGTAGCAGTTGAGGAATCCGCCAAAGCCCTTGAGAGAAGTATAAAAAAATCAGCCGAAACCATTTCAAGGCTTTACATTGATGTTCCTAAAACTACAGACTTTGCCATATTATTTTTGCCTACAGAGGGACTTTATTCAGAGGTTCTCCGTCGTCCAGGACTTGCGGAGGAGGTACAGCGGAAGTATCACATAATGATATGTGGTCCAACCACAATAACAGCTTTTTTAAATACACTAAAGGTCGGATTTAGAACTATCGCAATAGACAAAAAAGCTTCTGAGGTTTGGAAAATGCTAGGTGCGGCAAAACAACAATACGAAACATTTAGTACCATTCTCACAAAGGCTAAGAAGAAAATTGACGAGGCTGGAAAAGTTATTGATGAGGCACAAAAAAGAAATGACCAAATTGACAAAAAGCTACGTACTGTTGAAGAAATTTCAACGGAAGAATCGGACAAGCTTCTTGAAATAGCCACTAATAACACTAATAGTATTCTTTAAAATAGATATAATTAAGACTATTGTAGGTACTATTTTCCTCGTATTGTCCTTAGATTTTCACCATTTTAAATATACTTATTATCTAAATTTTTAGTTAAAATTAGTACTTTATAAATAAAGTAAACACAAAACACGCTAAGAAAATATTTTCCTAGCGTGTAAAAATAATATTTATTATTTAAAATAACGATCTAGCATTCCTTTAAATGCACAACCATGTCTAGCTTCGTCCTTAGCCATCTCATGAACAGTATCATGGATTGCGTCATAGCCAAGCTCTTTAGCTTTTTTAGCCAAAACCATTTTACCTTCACAAGCTCCATTTTCAGCCATATATCTTAGCTCAAGATTTTTCTTTGTTGATGATGTAACAACCTCACCAAGAAGCTCTGCAAACTTAGCTGCATGCTCGGCCTCTTCCCAAGCAGCTTTTTCATAATAGAGACCAATTTCAGGATAGCCCTCTCTATGAGCAACCCTTGCCATAGCTAGATACATACCAACTTCTGAACACTCACCATTAAAATTATCTCTTAGTCCTTGAATAACCTCAGCATCTAACCCCTCAGCTACTCCAACCTTATGCTCATCAGCCCAAGCTAATTTATCTTCTTCAACCAGATTAAATTTTTCAGCTGGAACCCCACAAATTGGACACTTTTCTGGTGCAGCATCGCCCTCATATATGTAACCACAAACCGAACAAACCCATTTTTTCATATTAATATCCTCCTCAATTTTAACGTTCTTATCCTTAATGATAAGAGCTTAAATTAATTATCGTATATTTGCCTTATTTTGTCAATACATATGTTTTTAATGTTTTGTTAACACTCTTCATATTAATCAATCGATTTAGCGAAAGGTATACCTTTTTAGTGTATTTGACAAATAGAGGAATTAAAATTATTATATAATGTATGTTGCATTTAGAATACTAAAAATAGATAAGGACGTGAAAATAAAAAAATGAAAATATTAGTACTTAAAACTGGCGGGACTATTGGAAGCGCCTATACAAAAACTGAAATAACTAAAGGAAATAATATTGAAGATATATTATATAATGATAGCTTTTTAGGCATAACATTTGAGCCGGTTAACCTTATGAATGTGTTTAGCGAAAACATAGGGTTTTTACAATGGAACATTTTAATTAATTTTATAAAGAAGCTTGACCTAACGAAATATGGCGGTATTATTATCACCCACGGTTCTGACACCTTAAGCTATACCTCTGCACTTCTAGGCAATCTTTTTAGTGGAATTAAAACAACTCTAGTTCTTACAGCTTCAGACAAGCCTCTTGAAAATCCCTCTACAAATGGATATATTAATTTTTCTGCAAGTGTAAGACTTGTTCAAGAACAAGTAAAAGGGGTTTTTACAGTTTGGAAAAACGAAAATGAAAACGCTAAGGCTTATTATGGAACTGACTTATGCGAAGCCGACCCTTTTTCAGACAGCTTTACAAGCTTTAGGAAAATGCCTTTTGGTAAAATAATAGGCAATCAACTTACAATCAATGAAAAGCCTGTAATTTTAAATAAATCACCTCAAGTTATACCTACTTTTAAAAATCAAGTTCTACTTATTAGGTGCTATCCCCAGATTGATTTTAGTGGGTATAGAATAGAAAATTATTCGGCAATTGTTGTGTATCTTTATCATAGCTGTACTGCTCCAACTGATAGTGAGTCATCTATTTGTGAGTTTTTAGGGCTTTGCAAAAAATTAGATATTCCTGTATATTTAGCCTCATTTAAAGATGAGGACAAGTACTATGAAACTACAAATAAAATGCTAAAATCAGGTGGAATTCCCCTTTTTAACTGCTCACCTGAAAATGCTTATTCTCAAGCATTAATTAAAGTAAACTCAAATCTAAAATAATATATAACAAAAAACTGCTCTATTAGTCTAGGTCTAAGACTAACAAAGCAGTTTTATTATTTAATTTCCCAATCTATTGGCTCAAGTCCGTTTTGCAATAGAAATTCATTAGTTTTAGAAAAATGCTTACAGCCAAAAAATCCATTATATGCAGATAGTGGACTTGGGTGTGGAGCAGTTAACTTTAAATGCTTTG
>JAAZIT010000374.1 GCA_012800685.1 Clostridiales bacterium | reverse complement strand
GATTCAGCTAGCGACCTGAGTGTTCAAAATGAAAGAGAGCTTGGAATTAAGATTATGAATTTCAAGCTTACTGTAGGTGATAAAAGCTATATTTCAAGGGTAGATGTAAATAATGAGAAATTTTATTCTCTCCTTGAGGGCTATAATGGAATTCCTACAACTTCACAGATTACAGCTTTTGAGTATGAGGAAGAATTTGAGAAATACTATAAAAAAGGATATTCTGATGTAATTAATGTTACAATAAACGGGAATGGTTCTGCTACGTACAACAACTCTATTATGGCTGCTGAGACATTTTTTGAAAATCATCCTGAGGCAAAGGACAAGTTTAATATCTATAACATTGATGGTGAGTCATACACAGGTGGTTACGGATATGCAGTTGTTCAGGCTGCTGCAAAAATTAAAAAGGGAGCAAGTGCAAAGGAAGCAGTTGAATTTATTAAGGATTGGATTTCTAAGGCTGTAATATTTTTTGCACCTTACACACTTAAATACGCAAAAAAATCCGGAAGAATCCCAAGTGCTGCTGCATTTGTGGGTGAGGTTTTAGGGCTTAAACCAATTATGAGAATTTGTGAGGGCGAAATTAAAACTAATGATAAGGTTAGAGGGGACAAAGCAGTTGTTCCAAAAATAGAGGCTAAGGTTATGGAGGAAATGATTCCACAAACCCCTTATTGTATCGTATACGGAAGCGATGATAAGGTTAGAGATGAAATGGCACAGGCTATGACTAAAAGGCTAGGATATCCTCCAGTAGAGTTTTATCAAATTGGTGCTGCTATTGCAATTAATGCTGGTCCAAAGGTTACAGGAGTTATTTTTAAATCAAAAAATAGATAAGGTTTTTTGACTTTAAAAACCTGCTGTTTGGTGATTTCTAGCAAATGTTTAATAGTATATTTAGTGAATGATGTAAAAATTGAATAATTATAAGATAAATTTTGCAAAAATACTTGCATTTTCTGCTAATTTGTTCTATAATATTATCTGGTTGTTATTTAATTAACAACAGTAATCGATATTACTAAAAGCAGTAAAAATTGAATCAAAATCATGGTTCTGAATAATTATAAGGGAGGATGTCTAAAAATGGCAGGTTTAAACAAGGTTACAGTTGAAGACATTAGTGTTAAGGGTAAAAAGGTTTTAGTTCGTTGTGATTTTAACGTTCCACTTAAGGATGGGGTTATTTCTAACGATAACAGAATTACAGCAGCTCTTCCAACAATTAAGAAGCTAGTTGCAGAGGGTGGAAAGGTTGTTCTATGCTCACATCTAGGAAAGCCAAAGAATGGTCCAGAGGATAAGTTCTCACTTGCACCAGTTGCTGTTCGTCTATCAGAGCTACTTCCAGAGACAAAGGTTACTTTTGCAAACGACGATATAGTTGTTGGCGAAAATGCTAAAAAGGCAGTTGCAGAGATGAATAATGGAGATATTGTTCTTCTACAAAACACAAGATTTAGAGGCGCTGAGGAAACTAAGAATGGTGAAGAATTTTCAAAAGAATTAGCTGACTTAGTTAATGACGAAGCTTTCGTAATGGACGCTTTTGGTTCAGCCCATAGAGCACATGCTTCAACAGCAGGGGTTACAAAGTTTGTTAAAGAAACAGCAGTAGGATATCTAATGCAAAAGGAAATTAATTATCTAGGAAATGCAGTAGAAGTTCCTGAGAGACCATTTGTTGCTATTCTTGGTGGTGCTAAGGTTGCTGACAAGCTAAACGTAATTGCTAATTTACTTGAAAAGTGCGATACACTTATCATTGGTGGTGGTATGGCTTACACATTCCTTAAAGCTAAGGGATATGAGGTTGGAACATCACTTGTTGATAATGAAAAGGTTGACTATTGTAAGGAAATGCTTGAAAAGGCTGAAAAGCTTGGTAAACAGCTTCTTCTTCCAGTTGACACAACTATTACAAAAACATTCCCTGACCCAATTGATGGTGAAATTGAAGCTTCAGTTGTTGATGCTGATAAAATTCCAGCTGACATGATGGGACTAGATATTGGTTGTAAGACATGCGAAATTTTTGGCGAGGCTGTTAAGTCCGCTAAGACAGTTGTTTGGAACGGTCCAATGGGCGTTTTTGAAAACCCAGTTCTAGCAAAGGGAACTATTGCTGTTGCTAAGGCACTTGCTGAAACAGATGCTACAACAATTATTGGCGGAGGAGATTCAGCAGCTGCTGTAATCCAACTAGGTTTTGCTGATAAGATGAGCCATATTTCTACAGGTGGCGGTGCTTCACTTGAATACCTAGAAGGCAAGGTTCTTCCAGGTATTGATGTAATTGCTGATAAAAAATAAAAATCACTCTTTAAAGGGCGAGCACATTTTGCCCGCCCTTTATTTATTGTTATCTAATATTAAAGAGAAATAAGGTGGTATAATTATGTTTTCTTTATTAAAATTGATTATCTATATGTATTTTATCTATATACTGTTAAGACTGGTTTTCCATATAGCAGATAGATGGAATCCATTAAAAGAATATTTTTTAAGTATTTTTGGAACTAAAACATATACTTATGATTTCTTTGAGATATT
>JAAZIT010000373.1 GCA_012800685.1 Clostridiales bacterium | reverse complement strand
GACAAAGGTATTCCTGAAAAGCTTGAAATTAAAGGAAACAATCTTAAGGTAGATTTTTCGGATTTTGAAAAGCTATAAAATTTTACTTTAATTCTAAAAACAATTTATATTTAAGCAGGTTTAATGCCTGCTTTTTTTGTTACAATGTTAATTTGATAATAACACATTTTAAAATTTTTAGACTTAATAGGTATTATGTTGTTAAAAACCTCAAATAATGTTATAGTATAGTTATAAGTTATATTATAATCTGAGAGGTGTAAAATGAGAATTACTAACAAGTATATCATTATTTTTTATCGTGCTATTTTTATCATTTTATGTGGTTATGGATTATACCTAAATTCAGGAATTCCTACTGGAAATTTTTCTCCAGTGACTTTTTTGTATTACACAATTTTAAGCAATATTATGTGCTTCGTTTTTATAGGGATTTGCCTAATAAAAAACATTACACAGTTTAAGAATTGGAACAAGGATGATGATCATTGCATAACTCCAAAAGCTAAAGGTGGGGTGACTGTAGGCATCACAATCACATTTTTAATTTATCATTTTATGCTTGTACCTCAAGCATTTTCAATGGGTGATGGGTTTAATCTCTGGACACTTCCTAATCTTCTTGTTCACTATATTGTTCCAATTATGGTTATTGCGGACTGGCTATTATTTGATAAAAAGTGTAATTACAGGCCCTACCAGCCTATAACTTGGCTACTAATTCCATTTGTATATTTCGTTTTTGCTATGGTTCGTGGGTTTTTCGGTGGCGCTATTTTTTGGGAAAGCAAATATCCTTACTTTTTCCTAGACGCCGACAAGATAGGATATCTTGGGGTATTTAAATACTTCTTTGTCCTAGCAATTCTTATTACTGTTTTAGGGTATATTTTCTATGGAATTGACAGACTTTTAGGATTTTTATTTGAAAAACTAAAGAAATCAGTTAAAAACTAATCTATAAAACTAAATTACAAGTAAAAACTATTCTAGATAATTAAAAAACTAAAAAGATAGCTGCGTAATAATCGCAGCTATCTTTTTTATTATTTTATGAATCTTATATTTACCAATTAATTTCAACAACAGTTCCACTATCAAGAGTCTTTTTAACGTCAATTATTCTTTGGTTTGAACTGCCCTTAAAGTGAATTGATAGACTTCTCTTTTCTAGTTCAAACTTACCATCAACTATATAATCAGACAACTGAATAAGCTCATTATAGCAGTTCTCTTCATTTGAGTTTTCTAAAAGATATTCAATTTTAAATCCTGTATAGATTATTACATCAAGCCCAAAAGATTTAGCTTCTCTTGCTATTTCAACTAGTGGTTTCCCCTGACAAAAGGGTTCGCCACCACTCAAAGTTATTCCGTCGAGAAGTGGATTTGCCTTAAATTTAGCTATAAGCTTTTCTGTTGTAGTTTCCTCTCCACCATTAAAATTGTGGGTCTGTGGATTATGACAGCCTTTGCAATCGTGAGGACATCCTTGAGTAAATATAGTAAATCTCAGTCCTGGGCCATCAACAATTGAATCATTAGCTGTTCCAGAAATTCTTATATTCATTTAATTTTTCACTTCCCTTATTGTTTTCAACAAAAAACTACCGTAAGACAATAGTCGCTGGCTAGTTAGCCACTGTGACACAATGATAGCCACTTGTCCTGCGGTAGTTGGTAGTTGGTAGTTGGTAGTTGG
>JAAZIT010000372.1 GCA_012800685.1 Clostridiales bacterium | reverse complement strand
TTTTGAACTTGCTGATATGTTTAAGGTTAAAATTGAGACAATGGATGATGTAATTTTCTATGCAAAAAAACTTAAGGAAATGGGAGCTGTAAATGTCCTTGTTTCTTTGGCTGAGCATGGTTCAGTTCTATTAGATGAATTTGAAAATATTCATATTATGAAAGCGATAAAGGGTGATGTTGTTAATTCGGTAGGGGCGGGTGACTCCATGCTAGCGGGATTTATTGCTGGTTATTTGGAGAAACAAAATTATGATTATGCATTAAAGCTAGGAACAGCTTCTGGAGCTGCAACAGCGTTTTCGGCAGGTTTAGCAGAAAAAGCGGAGATATATAAAATGCTTGAAAAACTTGTGTAATAAAATTAGAGACAATTAAAACACTGACACTAGTTACTAGATGCTAGTTTATAACTGCAAATAATTCAAAACTACTTATGAAAGTGAGGAATACAATATGTTTCATGGAATTGGTGCATCACATGGTTATGGAATTGGGAATGTTTTCATAATTAAAGAACAGTCTTTAGATTTTACTCCAAGAATAAACTGTAATCCTCAAATTGAGCTTAAGAGATATTATGATGCAGTTGAAACTTTTTGTGAAAACGCACTAATTATGGCTGAAAAGATGACAGAAACAGTGGGCAAAAGCGATGCTGAAATATTGAGTGGACACATTTATATTATAAAAGACCCTTACCTTATATTAGAGGTGGAACGGCGTATTAAAGAGGGGAAGTGTGCTGAAAGCTCATTGTGTTCTGTTTGCGACTTGTTTGTTATGCTTTTCTCAACGTCAGAGGACGAGCTTACTAAACAAAGAGCCTCTGATATTTACGATGTAAAAACTGGAGTGCTGTCCTTGCTGATTGGTGCTGATGATATTAATATTTCCTCTGCACCACCTAATTCTGTTCTAGTTACTAGAGACCTTACACCATCTATGACGGCGAGTATTAAGAAAGAGAACATAGCTGGAATTATTACGGAGAACGGTGGTAAAACTTCTCATAGTGCAATCTTAGCAAGGGCTATGGGAATACCTGCTGTGTTAAGCGTAAATGGATTCTTAAGGGGTGTTGAGGATAATGATACTGTCATTGTTGATGGTGTTGAGGGAAAGGTTATAATAAACCCTAGAAAAGCTCTTATTGATGAATATACGAAAAAACGTGATGTTTTTTTAGAAGAGAAGAAATCCCTGTTTAAATATGTAGACCTTGAAACTGAAACAGCAGATGGTAAGAAAATAAATCTCTTTGGGAATATTGATACTCCGGATGATACAGATGATGTTATTAGATATGGTGGAGAGGGGGTTGGACTTTTTAGGACGGAGTTCTTATTTGTAGACCGAAAATCTGCTCCTAGCGAAAAAGAGCAATTTTATGCTTACAAAAAGGTAGCACTTAAAATGAATGGAAAACCGGTTATTATAAGAACACTTGATGTTGGTGGTGATAAAGTTATACCATATTTAAGAATATTGAATGAGGACAATCCCTTTTTAGGTTTTAGGGCTATTAGATACTGCTTAAAAAACAAAACAGTTTTCACCCAACAGCTAAGGGCTTTGCTAATGGCTAGTGCCTTTGGAAATTTGCAGATTATGATACCGCTTATTACAGATGTTAGTGAGTTTCGTCAAGTAAAAAATATGATAAAGGATATTATGGATGAGCTTGACTCTAAGGAGATTCCGTACGACAAGAATATTAAGGTTGGTATTACAATAGAAACACCTTCTGCGGCAATTGTTGCGGATTTACTAGCTAAAGAAGCTGATTTCTTTAGTATAGGTACTAATGATTTAATTCAATATATATTGGCTGTTGATAGAGGTAATTCTAATGTCGCTTACATATATTCAACCTATCAGCCTGCTGTTTTACGTTCTATTAAATCAATAATTGAGGTTGCCAAAAGAGAGGGCATTCCTGTTGGAATGTGTGGCGAGGCGGCTTCTGATAGCTTAATTATTCCACTTCTGATTTCTTTTGGACTTGATGATTTTAGCGTTAGCTCGACATCAATTTTAAACAACCGCAAAGAAATCTCAAAATGGACAAAGGGAGCGGCTGATAAAGTGGCTAAAAAAGCTTTACAGCAATCTACCGAGGAAGAGGTTTTTGAAGTTTTAAAACGAGCAGCTCTGTAAAAAATAAGTTTTATTTAAAACGCCTTGACATATTTTTGTCAGGGCGTTT
>JAAZIT010000371.1 GCA_012800685.1 Clostridiales bacterium | reverse complement strand
TATAAACTATAAACTTTAAACTATGGACTTTGATTTATAATAAAATAAAAATACTAAGGTTGTATTTATCAGGTTGAAATAAAAGTTAAAGGCAATTTTTTGAGAATTAAAATTATTGGGAAAAATTCTAAATTATAATAGCATTATTATAGTTTAGCTAAACTTGAAGTGGAGGACTTATGGCAGTTAAAACGAAATCTGTTTATGTCTGTACAAATTGTGGCTATGAATGTGCAAAATGGAATGGTAGATGTCAAAGCTGTGGTGAATGGAATACTTTTGAAGAGGTTGAAACAGTTGTTTCGAGATCGTCAAAAGCCGCTGTAAAAAAGGCTGCAAGTATTTCAACTAAAATAATTGGGCTGTCTGCTGTTGACATTACAAATGATGAAATAAGATATAGAACTGGAATGTCTGAGCTTGATAGAGTTCTTGGTGGCGGAATTGTAAAGGGAAGTTTAATCCTTTTAGGAGGAGAGCCTGGTATAGGAAAATCCACATTGTTGCTTCAAATATGTGAGTTCTTAGGAAATGACAACTCAATTCTTTATATTTCAGGTGAAGAATCTACAAGACAAATAAAGCTAAGAGCAAATAGGCTTGGAGTTAAAACTGAAAATCTTTATCTTTTGGCTGAAACTGATGCGGAGGCAATTTGTGAAACTATTGCACTTGAAAAACCAAATATAGTTATTATTGACTCTATACAAACTATGGGTATAAGTGGTATATCTTCGGCACAGGGAAGTGTAACTCAGGTTCGTGAATGTACAAATATGTTTATGCGTACAGCAAAAACTGAGGAAATCCCAATGCTAATTGTTGGGCATGTTAATAAGGACGGTGCAATTGCTGGTCCAAAGGTTATGGAACATATTGTTGATGCGGTTTTGTATTTTGAGGGACAAAGAAATATGTCTTATCGAATACTTAGAGCCGCTAAAAACAGATTTGGCTCAACTAATGAAATTGGCGTTTTTGAAATGGTTGATAAGGGACTTGCTGAAGTTGCAAACCCCTCAATGATGCTCCTTTCTGGACGACCAACTGATGTATCAGGTTGTTGCGTTGCTTGTGTTATGGAAGGCTCAAGGCCTATTATGGCAGAGGTTCAAGCCCTTGTTACTAAAAGTGGGTTTTCCTCGCCACGGAGAACGGCAACAGGCTTTGATTACAATAGGCTCTCTCTTATTATTGCTGTGCTAGAAAAACGACTTGGCTTTGCATTCGGAAGCTTAGATGTTTATATAAATATAGTTGGCGGACTTAGATTAGACGAGCCAGCCGCAGATTTATCTATAGCACTTGCATTATATTCTGCACTGACAGATAAAATTGTTAGTGATAAAATAATTGCTTTTGGTGAAATTGGGCTTGGGGGAGAGCTTAGAAATGTATCTCACGTTACTCAACGTGTTGGTGAGGCTAAGAGAATGGGATTTGAAAAATGTATTGTCCCAAAGCAATCATTAAAAGGTTTGGATTTATCTAAATATGACATAGAGGTTAAGGGTGTAACGTCAATAAGAGAGGCATTTGAAATGATTAAATAAGCATATTTTCAGATTTTGTAAATAATTTGTAAATGTTAGTATGGGAATTCATCAAAACTTGACATCTATTATTATTTGTGTTAAACTATATAAGCCGCATATTCTCGGCTGTTTAAGTTGGATTTTTAATCCGCGCCGAAGCGTAGCGAGTTTTTAAAAAAGGTAGGTGCATCAAAGAATGTACGCAATTATTGAAACAGGCGGAAAGCAGTATCAGGTTAACGAAGGCGATGTATTGTACATCGAAAAGTTAGAGGTTAATGCTGACGAAACAGTAACTTTTGATAAGGTTATCGCTGTAAACAAGGACGACTCTATTGCAGTTGGCGCTCCATATGTTGACGGTGCAACAGTATCAGCTAAGGTTCTAAAGAACGGTAAGGCTAAGAAAATCACTGTATTCACTTATAAGCCAAAGAAAAATAAGAAGAGAAAACAGGGACATAGACAGCCATATACTCAAGTTAGAATCGAAGCAATTAATGCATAATGATTATTGCGAAATTCTATAAGAACAAGGATAACATACTCCTTGGCTTTGAAGTTTCAGGTCACGCAGGATTTGCCGATTCAGGTGAAGATGTAGTATGTGCATCGGTATCATCAGCGGTAATGTTGACTTGTAATACAGCTACAGAGGCTTTTGGTGTTAATGCTAAGGTTGACGTGGCAGAAGACAGAATATTGTTTAAGATTAATTCAGATAAGAACAATACTGGAGACAAGCTAGTGCTTGGTCTATTTACACATTTGTATTTTTTATCAGAGGAATATCCAGATAATATTATTGTGAAAGAAGTGCTTAAATAGCACCCAAACAAGATTAATTCGGAGGTGTAATAAATGATTAGAATTAGTATGCAGTTCTTCGCTCATAAAAAGGGAATGGGTTCTACAAAGAACGGACGTGACTCAGAGTCAAAAAGACTTGGCGTTAAGAGAGGCGACGGACAGTTTGTACTAGCTGGAAACATTCTAGTTAGACAAAGAGGAACAAAAATCCACCCAGGTAACAATGTGGGCAAGGGTACTGACGATACACTATTTGCAACAGTTAGTGGTGTTGTAAGATTTGAAAGATACGGAAGAGACAGAAAAAAAGTTTCTGTTTATGCTCAAGAGGCTTAATTTCGATTTTTCTAAGTGTTTATAATTAGCTATAACTAGCCCTAAGCTTTTACGCTTGGGGCTTTGTTTGTATAAGAAAAAAATAAAGCTGAAAAAAGAATAGTGAGGTAAAAATGTTTGTTGATGAAGCGAAAATATATATAAAGGCTGGTGACGGCGGTGATGGTGCGGTATCATTTCACCGTGAAAAATACGTTTCAGCAGGTGGCCCAGACGGCGGAGACGGCGGCAAGGGCGGAGATATAGTCTTCGTTGTTGACGATAACATCTCAAACCTGTTTAATTTTAGCTATAAGAAAAAATATGCTGCTGATAAAGGAGATAATGGTTCTTCAAGAAATTCTTTTGGAAAAAGTGCAAAGGACTTGATAATAAAAGTTCCAAAGGGAACAGTTGTTAGAGAAGCTGGAACAGGAAGAATTCTGGCTGACCTTTCTGACTATGAACCAGTTGTTATTGCAAGAGGAGGAAAGGGTGGACGTGGAAATGCCCATTTTGCAACTCCCACTAGACAGATTCCAAGGTTTGCAAAACCTGGTTTTCAGGGCGAAGAATATAATGTTATGCTAGAGCTAAAGCTTTTGGCAGACGTTGGACTAGTTGGATTTCCAAATGTAGGAAAATCAACGTTTATTTCAGTGGTATCTGCTGCAAAGCCAAAGATTGCCAACTACCACTTCACAACACTTACACCAGTTTTGGGTGTGGTAAAGGTTGATGAAGGTAGTTCATATGTTATGGCTGATATTCCAGGACTTATTGAAGGGGCAAGCGAGGGAATTGGACTTGGACATGAGTTTTTAAGGCATGTTGAACGTTGCAGACTTATTGTTCATATTCTTGATGCTTCAGGAATTGAAGGAAGAGATCCGATTGAGGACTTTGAAGCGATTAATAAGGAACTTGAAAACTTTAGTGAGGAACTAGCTGGAGCACCACAGATTGTTGCGGCAAATAAATGTGACATGGCTTCACCTGAACAACTTAAAGTTTTAAGAGAATATATTGAGGGAAAAGGCTTGCAGTTTTTCGAGATTTCTGCCGTTACAACTCAAGGAACAAAGACACTAGCAAAAGCAATTGGAGAGAAGATTTCAACACTTCCACCAGTTAAGGTTTATGAGGCACAGCCATATACTCCGCAAGAGCTTGATGAAAAACTTGTTGAAAGCAAAAAATACGAAATCACAGTTGAAGAGGGAGTTTATTTTGTTGAGGCTGATTGGTTGTGGGACACTCTAAGAAGTGTAAATATGGAAGACTATGAAAGCCTTCAGTATTTCCAGAGAGTTCTTAGAAACACAGGAATTATTGATAGCCTTGTTGAAGCTGGTATTAAAGAGGGCGACACAGTTTCTATTCTTGAATTTGAATTTGAATTTGTATATTAAAGAAATTCAAGTTATCAGATGGTTTTGACAAATAATTTGATATATTTAAAAGGATTAGGGGACATTATTATGCTATATACAATTAAATCTGATAAGCTGACAGTTACAGCTGATACTTTTGGTGGAGAACTTCATTCAATTGTTAAAGATGATCATGAATATTTGTGGCAGAGTGGTGACGCTTGGAAAAGATATGCACCAATACTTTTTCCATTTATTTGTAATACAACTTCTAAAAAGTATAAAGCAGGTGGGGTGGAATATACAATGCCATCAAACCATGGATTTGCTAGAGATAGCCAGTTTGAGTTTGTCGATTCAGACGAAAATTCAGTTGAGTTTTC
>JAAZIT010000370.1 GCA_012800685.1 Clostridiales bacterium | reverse complement strand
TATGCGTCAGACGTGGAATACGGCTATATATTAGATCTAGGCAACGAGGTTTATTATATGGATGTTAAAGTAAGCTTTGTTGAACAATAGGGGGGTGAAAGCTTGTACACAAATATATCAACTGACTTTTTAAACGAGCTTAATGATGATTGTCCAGATTATATAATTAAAATTGAGCTTGAAGATTTAGTTTTAACTAGAGACGATATCTATTCTCTAAAAATTGAGGGGGGAAACGAAAAGCTAGCCCCATCTCAAACTCCAATTACCAAATTAACCTTTGAAATGGTTGATAACATTGAAAATACACCACTTGTAATGAAAGGAAAGCTCTGCACGTTATATGCAGGGCTTTTAATTAATGAAATTGAAGAATATGTCCCAATGGGTACATATACAGTTCAGTCCTGCGTTAAAAGTGGTGATAAATTTACTTTAACCTGTGTGGACAATATGTCCAAAACAGAAAGACTATATATATCTTCTCTATCATTTCCAACATCATCTTTAAATGTACTTAAGGAAATTGAAAATAAAACTGGGATTAAAATTAATACCTCAAGCTTTATTAGTACAACCTTAAGCCAGAAGCCAGAGGGCTATACTTGTAGAGAAATTCTAGGTTTTATTGCAGGGTTAAATGGTAAATTTGCCTGCTGTGAGCGTGATGGAAGCATTAGTGCAAAATGGTATACATTAAGTGAAAATGTATTATCTAATGATTGCTTTGATGAGCCTGAACTTGCCGAAACCCAAACAATTATTGAAAAAGTAATTTGTATTAATCAGGAAAAAACCTTCACCTTAGGATTAAATCGGAGCATTGAATTTGATAGTATATTTATGACAGATAGTCTCTTTAAGAATGTATATAACAATCTTAATGGCTTTAAATATCAAGAGGGAAAGCTTAGTCTTAGACTAGGCAATCCCCTAATTGATATATGGGATATAGTTTCATTTATTTATAGTGATAAGGAATATCAAATACCAATTTTAAAAATGTCCTCAGAGTATAATGGAAGTTTTATACAAAGCATTGAAGTTCCAATTACTAGCACGGAAACAGCGGACAATAACAAATATAAGTCACCGGCAACTAAACAAATGGAGAGACTTACTTCAGAGCTTGTTACCACAAAAGTACTTATGGCTGATAAGGTTAGTACGAATGAACTTGAGGCTGTAACAGCGAATATATCATTACTTGACGCAGAAGTGGCTAATATATCATCAGTATTATCTGGTAATATTGGAACAGGAAGTCTGCAGGCTATTTATTTAACTGCAAAAAACACATCAATTGATGAGCTTTTAGTAAAAAATCAAGTTGCAAGTAAAATAGCGGTAGCCGACCTGCTTGCTGGGGATATAAGTACTAATAAATTTAGAGTAATTAGTGATAGTGGTAAGTTTATCATATCAGATAACACATTAAAAATATCTGATAACAACCGTGTAAGAGTTCAGCTTGGCAAGGATAACACTGGTGATTATACTCTTGCAGTTTGGGATACTAACGGAAAGCTTATGTTTGACGCACTAGGGATTCGTGAAGATGCCATTAAGTCAGGTATTATTCGTAATGATATGGTGTCTGGTACTGCTAATATTAATGCTAAGAAGCTTGATATAACTAGCCTATTTGATGAAATAAACGATAGTAAGCATACGATAAAATCAACTCAGATATGGCTTGATGACTATAATCAAAGCTTAGGGGTAGGGTTTAGCCAGTTGTCCACTACTGTTAACGAGGAGATTACCAAAACATCATCTCTACAAACTTCCGTTTCTGTTATTAATGGACAGATATCTAGTAAGATTTGGCAAAGTGATATTACAAATGCTGTTGACCCCATTATTGATAAATACAATAGTGTTACAGAAACTCTTAGTTCACATACACAGGAAATTGGTATTTTAACAACTGAAATAGACGAAAAAGCTGATAATAGCACGGTTAAGAACATTTCATCTAAAGTCAGTACTTTGGAGCAAAATGCAGATAGCTTTAAGCAAACAGTATCATCTACATATGTAACAAATGATACGTTTAATATCTCAACAAATCTACTTCAAACCAGCATTACTCAAAACGCCAATAATATTAAGCTTACTGTCTCAAAGAACGGCATAATATCAGCCATTAATCAAACCGCAGAGAGTGTCACAATTAACGCTAATAGAATAAATTTAAACGGTGTTGTAACCGCTAATAATTATTTTAAAATTTTAAATGACGGTTCAATGGTTGCAACTAACGCCGAAATATCTGGTACTATTTATTCTAATAGATCAGGCTTCAGGTCAGAATTATCTGATGGACAAGTTCGTGTATTTAGTGATGATACCATGATAGGGTATATTGCACCAGTATCGACAGATTTTACTAAACCATATAATACATCATTAGCAATTGTATGCAAGAATACAATTAGTAGTATGCCTATGGGTTCGATTGTGTTAGGGTATGCGCATATTGGAGGTGTCATAACGTGTCTACAGATTTTATCTCCGGGACGAGTTGGCGAAACTTCAGGATTTCCACTATATATTCCTGTTACTACACGATTTGATGATACGGTTGTTATTAATGCTGGTGCTCGTGTGGTTGGAAAATTAACAGGTGGAAGTTTAAACACAGCATCTGGTGGTAGGCTCTATTTAGGTCCCACAAATGCTGATAGTATTACAACTGAAAAGATAACAGCAACCAGCTTAACCGTAAACTCTACTGCAAATATATATGGGCATTTAAAGACAGGAACCAGCACATTTTTAGATATATCAGACGCGAATATTGATATACATTATGCAGGTTCACGGCTAGGAGCGTTAGGCGTAGGATGGGTTAATGGTACGTGGGCTATGTATTTTAGCGAAACGGTAGGGTTCGACAAGGCAATATTTTTAAACACCAACAACAGATATTTATGGTCAGTTTCGACAGCAGGTGTAGCACAGAACTTACTAGGCGTCTCAAATTCAAATAACCTTGTTATTGGTAGTGCCACCCAAGCAGGGAACACACATATTTACACGTTAAATAATGCACATCTGCGGTTGTATAATGGCACTGACCTAACGGCGGATATCACTCGTGGTGGCATAATTATGTCAAATGGCAAAAGTATATATTTTAGGGATTCTGCTGGTAGTGTTGTGCGTATTTTATCATGTGCATTGTCATCTACAAACACGGTGTCTCTTGGAACGGCAGGTATGTACACCAAAATATTTGGTACTCTTGTAAACACAGCTGGTGGTACAGTTGCTACATCTGACGCACGTTTAAAATATGATATCAATTCGTTGAATGACAAATACCTGAATTTATTGACAAATATTAATGCAAAATCATACAGGTACATAAACGGCGATAGGCACGCATTAAACGTAGGGTTTATAGCACAGGACGTTCTAAGTGCAATGTCAAAGGTTGGATTAACTGCTGATGAGTTTGGTGGATTTTGTGATGTGTTTAAAAACGGAACAGAATACGCTCTTGATTACACGCAATTTATCCCAATTTTATGGGAAATAGTTAAGCAACAACAGAAAAAAATAGATAAACTTATGGAGGAATAAATAATGAAATTATTACTAGGACAAATTGTAAATGCGTCAAGTACTTTAGGTAGACTAGCAGATGAAAAGTTACCGATATCAGAAAGCTTTAAGCTTGCTAAATTAAACAAATCTTTAGCTTCAGAGCTTGAGATTTATGATAAAGAACGTATTAAAATATGCGAACAGTATGGCGATAAGGATGAGGAAAACAACCGCTATAACATCAAGAATCAAGTGGAATTTGAAAAAGCATTTTCAGAATTGCTTGGGTTAGAAATTGAAATGGAATTTAAAAAGGTTAATCTAACAGCTGATATTAAGATTACTGCTAACGAACTAATGCTTGCTGAAGATTTTATAAATTTTGAGGAGGAAAAAGATAATGCTTAAAACCGATGAAACAAAGAATTTGACAGGAAGTTCACAAATCGATGATAAAACAGCAGCCTACTTTAATGCTACGGTATCTGAAAGCCAGACATCAATTAGTATGACTATTGCAGACAGTATCTTATATGAGGCAAATAAAGCAACAGTTAGGAAAGACTATAATGATTTTCAATCTCATGCCTATGCTCTTGAAGATAAAATGTCGACAATTACAATTTAGAAGAAATAAATAAGCTAGAGCAAATCACTAGTCCTATTTCCCAATAGCGCAACACAACTAGAATAGCTATCGAGCAATAATAAAAGAAAAAGTATAGACATAACAACGTTATAGCTATGTGGAATGAAAAACATATAAATATAACAACAGCTCTAGCTTAGGAGGAATAAATGAAAGAAAATATAATAAAAGCAGTAATCTCAACAGCTTTAGCTGGCTTTGCTGTATACTTCAACGCACTTTCAATACCTGTAATAATACTAATATTAGTATTAATCGGCGATTACATAACAGGAATGATAAAAGCGTGGATTACAGGGAAGATAAACTCAAGAATAGGGATTGTTGGGATAGTTAAAAAGCTTTGCTACTTGCTTGTGGTGTGCTGTGCAATGGTGTCCGACTGGATTATA
Organism: Clostridiales bacterium; assembly: GCA_012800685.1. Lineage (GTDB taxonomy): Bacteria > Bacillota > Clostridia > Oscillospirales > Ruminococcaceae > JAAZZIT01. Next base: position 1,679 of record JAAZIT010000370.1, on the reverse strand, counting down.
CAAAGTGCAGTTCATCAAGCGGGAATCAAATTTGATATTCCATTTGCCTTTGGGTTCGTGGTGATAATTTGGTTGATTATTAATGAAATTATCTCAATGCTTGAGAATCTAAGCGTAATAGGCGTACCAATGCCAAGCTTTCTAATGAAAATTGTTAAAAAGTTGAAAATAACCGTTGAAGAAAAAGCGGATAGTGGGGAGGAGTAAAATTGGATATTATAAACAATTATATAACATCAAAAAATCGCCCTAGAACTAAACGCTCTAAGACAACTAAAATTGCTATTCATTATGTAGGAAATGCAGGAAGTACTGCTATTGCAAACAGAAACTATTTTCAAAACACACTAAATGAAGTATCTTCAAATTATATAGTTGGACTTGAGGGCGAGGTGATTTGCTGTATTCCACATGATGAAATAGCATGGTGTACAAACAATGCCAATGCTTACAGCGTTTCAATCGAAACCTGTCATCCTAAAACTGATGGTAAGTTCAATGAAAAGACATACAAAAGCCTTGTTGAGTTATCAGCATATCTTTTAAATTTGTATAAACTAACATATAATGATTTAATCAGGCATTTTGATGTAACTGGAAAGGTTTGTCCTAAGTCCTTTGTGGCTAAGTCTAAAGGTGGAACTGATGATGAAAAACTAACCGCATGGAATAAGTTTAAAGCAGATGTAAAAAAGACAATGGTTAGCAAAGAAGTAGGTAATTCAAGTTCTAGCTCTAACACTAATTCTAACTTAAGCAATAGTTTAAACTCTAACCCTAACTCTAGCACTTCATCAAATCTATATAGAGTGCGTAAAACGTGGCTAGATAGCAAGTCGCAAATTGGTGCATATAAATCTTTAGATAACGCTAAAAAAGCTTGTAAAAAGGGATATACTGTTTATGACGAATCAGGCAGAACGGTCTACACAAAGGCTAATTCAAACACCTCTAAGCCGTCTAATCCTACATCAGGTTTGACAAAAGGAAATAAGTTATTACTAAAAGACGTGTCCCTGTTTGTATCAGCTACAGCTAAGACGGGTAATAAAAAAACAGGCACATATTATATTTATGATGGTGCGGTGGTTAATAGCCGATTGAGGATAACAAATAAACTAGCCAACTGTGGTAAATCTCCTATTGGTATGTATGTTACGGGTTGGATTAGGAAATCTGATATTTAGAAATGAAGAATTAAAAATAAAACAAAAAAGTTAAAAAGGCTGAGGGGTTTCATTCCTCAGCCTTTTTTTGTTGCATATTTTTAGTTATGAATTGTTAACTCCTTGCTTTGTGTAACAGAAAATAGAAACTTTAATACCTACAGCATTTATGAGCTAACGAACTAGGGCATATGGAGATGATTGGTGCAATTGTTTATCAGCTTACTAGAAACCTAACACCAAAGGAAATTAAAGAAAGCGGATTTGCTCCATATTTTGTTGACCATACAACCGGTATTTACCCAATTGCTGCTTCAGGGGTTCCATTTAGTGCCGATACATTTCAGTCGACTGGTGATGCAATTGCAGATATGCACGAGGATTTAGCAGCAGAGCAAAAGGCTAGAACAACATACGACAACATTTTAAGATTAGTTGATGACCCAGATGTTCGTGATCCAATTAAATTCTTGAGAGAGCGTGAGATAGTCCAATATCAGAGATTTGGTGAGG
>JAAZIT010000369.1 GCA_012800685.1 Clostridiales bacterium | reverse complement strand
ATAGATTGCCCTGCTGATTTTCAGATAAAGAAAAAAGTGGGCATAAATTAACGCCCATAGCGTATTTGTAGGAGGAAAATAATGAATAATAGCGAAAAAACCATGGATAAAATAGTAAACCTTTGTAAAAATAGAGGTTTTGTTTATTCTGGAAGTGAAATTTATGGTGGACTAGCGAACACTTGGGACTACGGTCCACTTGGTGTTGAGCTAAAAAATAATATTAAAAAAGCATGGTGGAAAAAGTTTGTTCAGGAATCACCATATAACGTTGGACTTGATTCAGCAATTCTAATGAACCCTGAAACATGGGTTGCTTCAGGACATCTAGGAGGATTTTCAGACCCTCTAATGGACTGTAAGGATTGCCACACTCGTCATAGAGCAGATAACTTAATTGAAGATTTTGACGGAACAGTTTCTACTGGTTGGTCGAATGAGCAGATGATGGACTATATTAAGGAAAAAGGAATCCCATGCCCAGATTGCGGTAAAAAGGATTTTACAGATATTAGACAGTTTAACCTTATGTTTAAGACATTTCAAGGTGTAACTGAGGATAACAAATCAGAGCTTTATCTAAGACCTGAAACAGCACAAGGTATTTTCGTAAACTTCTCAAATATTCAAAGAACTTCAAGAAAAAAAGTTCCTTTTGGTGTTGCACAAATAGGAAAATCTTTTAGAAATGAGATAACACCGGGAAACTTTATTTTCCGTGTTCGTGAGTTTGAACAAATGGAGCTTGAATTTTTCTGTAAACCGGGAACAGACCTTGAATGGTTTGAATACTGGAGAACATATTGCAAGGACTTTTTATTAAATTTAGGAATTAAAGAAGAAAACCTAAGACTAAGAGACCACGACCCAGACGAGCTTTCATTCTATTCAAAGGCTACAACGGACTTTGAATATCTCTTCCCATTTGGTTGGGGTGAGCTTTGGGGAATTGCTGATAGAACTGATTACGACCTAACTCAACATATGAACCATAGCGGAAAGTCACTTGAATACTTTGACCCAGAGGATAACTCAAAATATATTCCATATGTTGTTGAGCCATCTCTTGGTGTTGAAAGACTATTTTTAACAATTGTAACAGAAGCTTATGATGAAGAGGTAATTGACGCTGAAAAGAATGACACAAGAACTGTAATGCGTTTGCACCCTGCACTTGCACCGGTTAAGGCTTGTATTCTTCCACTAGTTAAAAAGCTAAAAGAGCCTGCAATAGAGCTTTTTCAAAAGCTTTCAAAGAACTTTGCTGTTCAGTATGACGAAACAGGAGCTATAGGAAAGCGTTACCGTAGACAAGACGAAATCGGAACTCCATTTTGTATCACATATGACTTTGACACAATTGAAAAGGATAACTGTGTTACTGTTCGTGATAGAGATACCATGGAACAAGAAAGAGTTAATATTGACGAGCTTGAAGCATATCTAACAAAAAAGCTTGAGTATTAATATAACTTAAATTTTTCCTTGCCTAAGTAAGTAAGATTAATTTAAACCCAAAATATTAGACAAATTTTTTAATAACAAACTATTTAAATCGACCAAGCTTTCGCTTGGTCTTTTTTTGCGTATTTTTTAGGTAATAGTGTGTTATATAACTATTTTTTAAAAATCTATATGGACATTATAAAAATAAGCCGTCAAAAAGTAGTTGACGGCTATAAAAGGCTTATATATAGCAGTTTACAAGTCATTTTTCGTAAAGTATATTTGCATTATTAAGTTAAGAATCAATCTTTATAACCCAATTTTGCAGTCTTAGTAAAATACTTAATAACCTCATCAATACTAGGCTTTTTACCTTTACAAGGTATTTGTTTCCAATATTTCTGAACCTTTGGGTCTGGATTATTCCAACCTATATCAAGTGCTTCTTGAATATTTTTGCGTACCTGCGACACGCTAACTCCGTTTTTTAGTGCTACTTGTATGATTGCTTTTTTCTCTTTCATTTAAAAATCTCCTTTATAATGTAAGTATTTTATAATACTTCTTTAATTATATCTGCAATACAGATATATGTCAATATCTTTATAACAGATATGGCATAATAAATTATGAGGTGATAGTAATGTTTCATAATTTAAAATCAATTAGAGAAGATAATGATATAAAACAAAAAGAAGTAGCAAAATATTTGAATGTTTGTCAAAATACATTTTCTCAATATGAAAATGGTGTAATTTCATTAAGTGCCGATATTTTAATAAAATTATCAAAATTCTATGGTACAAGTGTTGACTACTTACTTGACTTGACGGATATAAAAGAGCCATATCCAAAAAAGAAATAACCTTATCTTTTTATTTTAACTACTAAATTAATTTAAGGGCATATGTATGTTGATTATTACTAATCAAGTACATATGCCCTTTTTGTTGTTTTTATTAATGTATTTTAGCGATTTTTACTTCTTAGAGAGTAAAATTCCTATGATTTAGCTAGAATAATAACTATATAAATAGTAAAAGAATCTAAGGTTTTTTTCATCTTGTCACCTTAATATTCCCATTCTTAGTTTCTACTTTTATTGCTACAGTGGGATTATCGCCAATAGTTCCGCTAGTCGTTCTACCCTTTACTGAAATACTTCCTTGAAAGTTTGTATCTACCGAGCCGTTTTTGGTGGTTGCCTTAAAATCAAAATCCAATGTTGATGGAATAGTTAGGTCAATATTGTCATTTTTATTATATAGAGATAAATCTCCGGTTACTTCCTCATAATTAACCTTAAGCTTTCCTGAATTATTGGCTTTGTACGTACCAGAGCCTTTGGCTGATAAAAATTCAGCTTTTCCACTTGTTGAAGTATACGCTACATTACCCTCTATGCTTTTACAGCTGACATTTCCATTTGTGGTTTCTATTTTAATATTGTCTCCAATAATATTGCCCAACTCCATTTTTCCGTGTGTTGATGATAAATGAATATCGGTTGCAGTCATTTCATTAATTTTAATCTCCCCAGAGGTACTATCAATGCGAATAGAGCTGATATCTAGTGATACATCTGACAAATCAATATTGCCGTTGGTTGTAGTAATTTTTAAATCCTCACTATAGGAAGCAGGTAGATAAACTTTAATATAACGATTAAAATTCTTCTTAGAAAAAGGCTTTCCACCCTCGCTAACTTTAATTTCATTGTTTTCTTGAGTGACATTTGCATGATAGCTTTCCTTGTCCTTGCTCATATACTCCTTAATAATTAAATTCTCATTTACACCCTCGAAAAAGCTAATATTTTCGTCGTCATATGATATAGTTATCTTCTTTATTTCATCTAACGAAAATGACAAATCATTAACCATACTGGTTGATTGCTGATTTCCACAGCCTGTTAGCATAAGTAAAGGTAAAAAACACATAGACGCAATTTTTAACATTTTGATTTTCATATAAATAACCTCTCTTTCAATCTTGAATGAACTATTCATTCGTGAATTAATTAAAAATTAGAGGGGTTTTATTCCCCACTAAATTATTTTTTATATGCCGATATAATATTGTCCATACAAACTTTTTTTGCAATATCAGGCGAAATATTACTTGTTTCAAAAGAAGTGTACCTCATATCCATAGTCCACCAAGATAAAATTTCTACAATAAGAATTGTAGTTAACTCGACATTTTCTAAATTTCGCACAGTCTCATTAGCAATAAAAGCTTTTATGTAATTAGTCATTGCAAGCAAGAAGCTTTTACGATAGGATTTATAATGCTTAGCCAAAAGTTTAAAATCAAATTGATTTTTTTCAATAAATAGACAGCCAACAGCATATTTTGAAAGCATATCAAATGCATCGGAAATAAGCAATTCAAAGCTGTAATTATTTATATCTGATACCAAATATTTTCGAAAGTCAACTTCTGATTTTTCAAAAACCTTTACAATATCCTGCTCTAATCCTATAAAATGTTTATCACTAATAGGCAATTCAAGCTCTCTATCAGCAAAATCAGGGTCTATAGTGCATTTGAGAATATAGTGCATAATTTCCTTTTTTCCAATAAAGTCATGGTATATTGTTCCTACAGAAACACCTACAGCTTTGGCAATGTGGCTAATCTGGGATTTTGAATATCCCTGTGTTAAAAATAGTGACGTTGCAGCATCTGCAATTGCCTTAATTCTTTGTGACATAATCTACCTCCTTAATAAATGAACGGTTCGTTCATTTACATTATACTGCTTAAATATAGCTTTGTCAATACTAAATTTAATTTTTATATTAGAGATTAGTTTCTTAGTTTACAATAAAAAAATTGGAACTTTGTTCTCCTCCAATGGCAAGAGTAAGAGGGAAATTGAGGCTTATTCCTTCCCCCAATCTACGGCGTGGGGAAGGAATAAATAAATACTAAGATTCTCATTCACATCGAGAAAAGATTATAAAATCAGCCATTTTTTCTGCCTATGGCGGAAAGGTTAACCCCTTGTCCTAATAAAGTAATATTTTAAACTAGGCTATTTCTCCCACGTATGTCAATAGAATAAAAAACAAATTTTATAATAAGGCAAAGTTTTAGGGCTTAGTTCCTCCCACCGCCTACAGTGGGGTGAGGAACTAATAAGATTATATTTTAATGAGATAATGTTTTAAAACCAGCATTTTCTCCGACTGTAATAGATGTTATTGGAAAAGAAAGAGATAAATTGAGTCTTAGTCCTTTCCCACATCTACAGTGGGGAAAGGACTAAAAATAAGATTCTAATTTACAACAAGAAAAGACTTTAAAAACAACCCTTTTTAACTCTCATCTTCCTCGCCTCTCTGAGGATAATTTTTCAAAATATCCATATACTCCACATACCTATAAGGGCGAATCGGTCTTGTAAAGGGTGGAGAGCTAAAGTGGATAAGTATGCATTCCCCAATGCTCTTGTAATTTTTGCAATGTTCCCAAAAAACAAGCTCGCCTTTTTTTATTCTGCTT
>JAAZIT010000368.1 GCA_012800685.1 Clostridiales bacterium | reverse complement strand
CATACTGCTTGACGCAATCGCAGCTACGCAACCATAAACTAAAAAGCTTATGTCACATATTATGTTTTCTTTTACTTTAATAAATATTGTTAAAAAATCTCCGCAAGACGGATCTCCGCATTTTCCTTCTGCATCTGCTCCTTCCATAAATCCAACATTTTTGGGATTTTGAAAGTGTTCCATTACTACTTCTGTAAACAATCCACAACTCATTTGATTTCCTTAATTTAAGCCTCTAATCTAAATTTCTATCTGGTTACCGACATATAATATTTCGCATTTATCTTTAAAATGTTTTTTCATTTCACATATCGCCGAAAGACCTGTGCAATGCAAAGGTATTATTTTCTCTATACCTTCGTTTATAATATACTGTATAGTCATTAAAATCCGCATTTCACTTGCTTTTAATAAATGCATACCACCTGCAACCATGTATATATTCTTGTCAGGAAACAATCTTTTTACCTGTTTTATACAGTTTACAACACCTGTATGACTGCATCCTAAAAATACGCAAAGACCTTTTTCCGTATCAACAACCAGAACTGCTTCATCTTTAAATATATCGTATGATTTTTGATTGTTATCTTCTGTATAAAACCCTTGGGGAACGCCTTCAAATTCTTCTGTACTTGGAATTTCGCCGCAAACAAATATACCGTCCGCTATACTTGTCTTGTTTTGAATATGCTTAATCTTATGTTTTATTTTGTTTTTAAAATCCTGACTCCAAGGTATTCCTATATCCTTATATGTATTGTTATTATTCAAGGTATAATGATTTATAAAAGCATTATTATGAACATAGACATTAGGCATTTTATATTTGAAATACTCCATGCCTCCGCAATGGTCATAATGTCCATGACTTAAAACAATACAATTAGTCTCTGCTAATTTAATTCCGATATTTGAAGCATTTTTTGAGAACACATCGCTTTGTCCAGTATCAAAGAGAATTTTAAAGCCCTTTGTTTCTATAAATAAAGATAAACCGTGTTCGGCAAGAAAATTCCTTTTTGTTACAGTATCGTTAGTTAATATACTTAATTTAACAGTTGCCATTTATTAATCCCTTCCACGCCTATGGCAATGCTGTCTGCAACTCATGCCTTTACAATTTTTAACACACATGATATTTTGAGAACCGCAAGACGGACAAAGATATTCACATTTTTCTATAGATTGAATATTTTCGTAACTTTCTTCCCACATGTTTCCGCAATTAAAGCATTTTACATTACAGATATTTTGGGTATAGTTTCCACCTTCTATATTAATAGCTTTACCGTTTATCAAACTGTCGGCTATCTTTTCCCTTGCAGAAATTAGTATACGTTGAAAAGTAGGGCGGCTAACTTCCATTTTTACTGCGCATTCTTCCTGATCCAGCCCTTCAAGATCTTTAAGCCTGATTGCTTCAAGCTCCTCTAATTTGAGAATATTTTCCGCTAAAGAATCATAGTGTTTATCTGAGGGAACAAAATACGATACCGAAGGTATTTTTTCTATTTTACGCCATTTAAAAGGTCTTGCCATATAATTTCTCCCTTTGTTTAATTTTCTATATACTTGAAAACATATCCATTAATATCGCTGTTAATATCTTTCGCAACCATAGGGCATTTTACCTTAAGCAAATAGAATATCCCTCTTTTCGAATTTGACAATGCTTCATAATTTCCTTGACCTTTACTTATAACAATATCTGCACTATAAAATATATCTAAAAATTCTTTATTGCACTTTTCTAAAATAACACCGGGACTTCCGCAACCAGATGATACAATTTGTGCACAGTCATTAAGACCTGACTCTTCAGCTTCTATGACAGTAGCGTCGTTTATAATAGGCTCACTCCTGACAACATACGTAATATTGTAATCTTTTAGGTATTCGCAAAGAATTTTGTCAAACACTGTTTCCCCCGAATTATCACCTAAAATCACGATATGTTTTGCTGTTTTTAACTTTTTTCTAAATAAATCAATATCACATATTGTAAAATCTTTACTTAATTCGACTTCTATACAAGATTTTATATCTAAATTGCTGTAAACTGCAGAATCAATTATATTTCCTGTTGCGGAT
>JAAZIT010000367.1 GCA_012800685.1 Clostridiales bacterium | reverse complement strand
TAACGCCCTTTTCTTCCTTCATCTTGTCGATAAGCTCTTCAAAGTACTCCTTACCAACCTCCATAACGACGTCGGAGTACATCTGAATAAATCTTCTGTAGCAGTCGTAAGCCCATCTAGGATTACCTGATTTTTCTGCAAGTACTTCAACAACTTCATCGTTAAGACCTAGGTTTAGGATAGTATCCATCATACCAGGCATTGAAGCTCTAGCGCCAGAACGTACTGAAACTAGAAGAGGATTTTCCTTATCTCCAAATTTCTTTCCAACAATTTCTTCCATCTTTACGATATTTTCCATGATTTGTGCAAAAATTTCATCGTTAATCTGTCTGCCGTCCTCATAGTACTGAGTACAAGCCTCTGTTGAAATTGTGAAACCCTGTGGAACTGGAAGACCTAGATTGGTCATTTCAGCTAGGTTTGAACCTTTACCGCCGAGAAGCTCTTTCATTGAACCGTCAGCTTCAGTGAATAAATAAACCCACTTTTTGCTCATTGTATCTACCTCCAAAAAATTTTGATTTTCCGTCTACTTTCAACATCATTACATTCTCTCTGAAATTTCGTTAATTCCAGTTTTCTTAAAGTTACACGGAGACATTAATATTATAACAGATATTACAAGTAATTGCCAGCGATTTTCTTATGTAATAACATAAATTTTTTTACAATGTTATTACCACATTTCTGTGCAACATTCACTAAATACATAGATTATTTATAAATTTCTATTGTAAAAAAGTATTCTATAGAGTATAATGTATTATGGATATATTTCGAATGTTTTTATTTTATAATTAGGAGGAAATTATATGCCAGATAATGTACTTATACTAGCAGGTGGACAGGGAAAAAGAATGAAAGTTAAAAGTCCAAAAGTTCTGTGTGAGGTTTTGGGTATCCCCATGCTTCAATGGGTAATAAATTCATGTGAAAAATCAGGACTTTCAAATATATGTGTAGTTAAGGGCTATGAGGCTGAACAAATCGATGCCTTTTTAGGTGACAAATATGTGACGGCTTTACAAAAAGAGCGTTTAGGAACAGGGCATGCTGTTATGCAGGCGGCGGAGTTTTTAAATTCCAACAAGGACGGAAATACTCTTGTTTTATGCGGTGATGCACCTTTTGTGGATACTGAAACTATAACATCAGCTTTGGCTTTTCACAATGGAAATAAAAATTCAGTAACAGTTGTTACTTCTGAAATTTCTAATCCTACGGGATATGGGCGTATAATAAGAAATAACAACGGTATTTCTGCAATTGTTGAACAAAAGGACGCAAATAGTGAACAGCTCTTAGTTAATGAAGTTAATTCAGGTTGTTTTTGGTTTAAAACTCAAGATTTAATAGATATTTTATTTGACATAAAGTCTGATAACTCTCAAGGCGAATATTATCTAACGGATTGCATTACCCTACTTATTGAAAAAGGCAAAAGAGCCGATGCTTTTAAATCCTTAAACCCAGTTATCTCTCTTGGCGCAAATGACCGTAAGGGACTATTACACTTAAATGATATTGCAAGAGAAGCTGTAATTGACGTACATCTTGAAAATGGTGTTGAATTCACCTGTTTAGACGGAGTTGTTATTTCACCAGAGGTGTCTATTGGAGTAGGAACTAAAATTCAGCAGGGTGTTACTCTACGTGGAAAAACTGTAATTGGCGAGAATTGCAATATTGGTCCAAATTGTATTATTGAAAACACAAAAATTGGTAACAACGTTGTTTTAAACAATGTACAATCTTATGATGCAGTTTTAGAAAACAACATATCTATTGGGCCTTTTGTTCAGCTAAGACCTAACACACACATTCTTGACGGAGTGAAAATAGGCGATTTTGTTGAAATAAAAAATTCCACTATCGGAAAGAATACAGCTGTTGCACATTTAACTTATGTTGGCGACAGTGATGTTGGTGCTAATGTTAATTTCGGCTGTGGAGCTGTTACTGCTAACCACAATGGAGAATGTAAATTTAGAACAGAAATTTGCGACAACGCATTTATTGGATGCAACACTAATTTGGTTGCACCGGTAAAAATTGGAAAAAGCGCATATACTGCCGCTGGCTCAACAATAACAAAGGATGTTCCTGATGGTGCATTGGCAATTGAACGAGGAACAGTTTCTATAAAAGATGGTTTTGCAACAAATAGACTTGCAGCCAGAAATGAAAAGTTTTCCAAACTGAAATAATCACCATACTGTCAAACCCTTTAGTTAGGCACTTGCCTAACAGTCCAGTCACTTATTTCAACAAAAACGTTGACTTTTAGGCTGTGTATATTATAATGAAGATAAGATAACAAAAGGAGTTGGCAATTATGGAAGAAAAAATAACATTTGGAAAATTCATATCAAAAAAGCGTAAGGAGTTAAACCTTACTCAAAGGGAGCTGGCAGATAAGCTTTATGTAACGGAATCAGCCATTTCAAAGTGGGAGCGTGGGATTTCCTACCCTGACATAACACTAATTTCTGCAATTTGTGAAAGCTTACATATTTCAGAAAGAGAATTAATAACAGCAAGTGAAGATTTTAAACAGCGTGAAATAGAAAAGCAAGCTAAGACATATAATACAGTTAAGAAAACATATCTTTGGATATTTGGTCTTTCCTACTCAATAGCTATTTTAACAACATTTATTTGCAACCTAGCAATAAATCACAAGCTTTCTTGGTTCTTTATTGTTTTAACGTCGATAACCCTTGCCTTTACAATAACAGTTTTGCCTATTATTTTAAAGAAAAACAAAGGGATTATAACCTTAGGGGCATTCTTTGCTTCTCTAATACTCTTACTTATGACTTGCGCTATATACACTAGTGGCGATTGGTTCTGGGTAACGTTTATTTCAATTTTATTTGGCTTTGTCATAGTGTTTACACCGAGTGTATTAAAAGCCTTACCAATTAAAAGTGGTATTACAAAACATAAAGCTCTAATAACTTTTACACTAGCAACTATTTTGTTAGTTTTCTTAGAGTATATAGCAATATCCTATTCTGGTCAAAATATAAGCTTAGTTAAGATATTAACTATTGATGCTGTAACTTTACCTTTGGCTTGGATATTTTTAATTATTATAAGATACACAAAAATTAATGCACTATTTAAAACATCAATATTAGTATTTGTTTCAGGATTTTATACATTTTTTGTTAATCCTCTTGTTGATTTTGCTCTTAGCGGTAAAAAGAATTTTAAGATTAGTATTGATTTTCATAACTGGAGCACTGACGCCTACATTAACGGAAATATTGGAGCAATAATTTTAATAACCTCAGTAGTATGCTCAATTATTTTTGTTATAGGCGGAATTGCTATAGCTGTTAAGAACAATAACAGATTGCATAATTCAAAAAAATAAAATAGATATTAAAAACTATAACTATTAATTAAATAACACACCCCCTTTGTCTAGGATACCCCATATCCGAGGCATTGGGGTTATTGTGGTTTTGAAAGGAAATTATAAATATGAGTATCTTTGACAAATTTAAGGAGATAGCCGCTTTTTCAAATAGGGTGGCTGGAAAGGTTGAGTACATTATTGTAGGACTTGGAAACCCTGGTATTCAGTATGAG
>JAAZIT010000366.1 GCA_012800685.1 Clostridiales bacterium | reverse complement strand
TCTAGTTATCTAGTTATCTAGTTATCTTATTACTATCACCTATCATATGCATATGATTTAAAAATATCTTTAAATAGCAGCTAATTAGCTGCTATTTTTATGTAAAAAAGGGGTAGCTGAATTAATCCAGCTACCCCTTAAATTATTATTTGCTATTTGGTTTTATATATTCTATTGGGTCTATCCAAGTATCATTTCTCTTTAAGGCGAAATGAAGATGTGCCTCCATTGCAATTTCAGCTTCGGCTGATTCACCGACCTCTCCGATAACCTGTCCAGCTGAAACAGTACTCCCAACCTTTACAGTCATTGCTTTCGAAAGATTGTAATAATGGCCAGTAATATTATTTCCGTGGTCAATTATAATACAGTTGCCCCACATTGGATCTTCTTTAATTTCTTTTACAGTTCCTTTAGTCATTGACTTTACTTGAGTTCCAAGGCTGGCTGCAATGTCTACGCCGTCATGGGTTTTCCAAATTTTTAAGGTTTCTGATTTGACAAGGGCACCATTACTAAATGGATTTAAAATAACATCACCATTGACAGGCATAAAGTTTGGTTGGGTGTTTATTAGCTTATCAAGATCTTCATCAACGTTTGCTGGCTTGCCACTGCTGTCATCTGATGTAGTAGTTGGGCTGGAGCTGTTGTTTGGGATGGTGGTTATAGTGGCTGAGTCATAGGGTGTAAAGGCTAGGGAGTTATTGATATCCTTCATTGCCTTGTTGTATGTGACAATTCCGGCACCTGCAACAACTATTGCACAGGATACAACTGCGATGTAGAAACCCTTTCCTTTTAGGGCTGCAGGTAAATTAAACTTCTTCATTAAAAACATCCTTTCTGAAAGACCATATCATTCAAGCAAATGTTGTTACACTGCTTTGATGATATTTTTAACCGTAAATGGTTTTTTTATTCAAAAAGTAAAAGAAAATTTTAGAAATAATTTTATTACAAATTTTCTGTACAAAAAAGTTTGAAAATAAAAAAGCGATAACCATTAAAGGCTATCGCTTAAATTTATATGTTTGCAATGATTAATTGTGTTATTTCAAATGATTAATAGTATTTATTTTTGCTCTTAACAACTAATACAACAACTACTGCACCGATTATCGCAACTAATATTACACCGGCTACAATCAATAAAATTGGGCTTACGCCATCGGAATCAGTGTCATCAATTTTTGAATCTTCTTTATTTTTTCGCCAGCCACGAGCTTATCACTGGCTAGGAGTCTGATTTCAGCAGTTTCATTATATCCATCGACATTCGAAACATACTGAATTAGTTCTGTAGGAGCTTGAATTTTAATATTATCTATAAGAGCAACATCTCCACTAAATGCCTTAATCTGTGATAATTCAAAAATTATTTTTGTTGATCTAACACCTACTGCCGGTGCAATAAATCCTTTTACATAGTATCCAACATTGCTTTTTGAGATAGTGTCTATTTTAATCTCTGTTGGTGTAGATGATAGCACATTATACTTATCATCTGAAGGATAAACGTACAGCGTTTCGCCTAGAAGCGCTTGTGCAGCCTCCTCGGTAAAAGCACAGTAGAATACAATAGCACAACCATCAAAGGTACTTAGACCAAAATCAGCGCAATCAAGTTCAACACCTGGTCTAATAAAAACTGCATCCTCATTTTCGGTGTCAGGATATATCAAATTATTGTCTGCATCACGTAGGCGATTAGCAAAGGACGGATATTTGTCTGTAATATCTTCTTTTAAATCAGTTGATATCATTAAAGAAGCGGCTTGACAAGAGCCTTTCTTAACGGTTGACATACTTATTCCAGTTAATTCACCGTCTGGAGTAACCTTAATATACTTATTCCAATCTGACATATCAAATGAAAGGGTAGGTGCAGAACTATTTTCACTTAGAACACCGTCATCTGCTTTAAATTCAATTGGTGGAAGCTTAGCATCGTACTGAATATATGCCTTTGTAACAGTAACATCTCTATCGGTAGCAGAAATATGATAAGCATTTAGATAATCGAGAGAGGAACTAAATGTTGTTTCTAACTCTTCGACGATAGTTTCATATGTGAAAACTGCAAGCTTGCCGTCATCTGAGTCAGGTGCGATTTTTGCCCAAACCTTACCGTCGTCAATATTTGGATCGGTCCAGCTTTGTGCTATAAATTCAACAGCACCAGGATTTCCATCTGATTCGTATTCAACAAAAACAGCACTATTTGGCTGAAAAACAGT
>JAAZIT010000365.1 GCA_012800685.1 Clostridiales bacterium | reverse complement strand
TTTAAAATATATCTTAGATCTAATTCTTATTGATTTCCTTAGAAAATAGAATTATATTAAAATAAATGTAAATTAGCATCGATTGTACTAAGCAAAATATGTTTAGAAATACTTATTACATTAAATTGTTGCTAATAGAGCAGTGTTTAAAACAAGTTTATTGTTAGAAATGCACATGATGATGATGCTATTATCCAGATGTATCATAACATCCTCCAAATATAAACTAATGAAAACGCACATTAACAGCATCGGGTACTGGTGATAGGCACTACTACTTTTGTTGAGTGCTTAGATACATCCCATAGAACGTGTACGTTGGTTCAGTTTCGTTTTATGTACAAAAAAGTGAAGACAATTTCCTTTTTTTTTGGACGCGCGACCTCGATTAAGATTACAGAGATATAATATTACTACTTGAGGAACTGGGATTAATCATAGTTGTAGGTGAAATACCTATATTACTTTCGTTCTCATTTTCTTCGGCATACATTCGTCTTTTGCGCAAAAGAGGCAAACGCTGAGCTCATACCACTGAAATACAATAGATTTGAGCTGACACCATTAAATATTCATAAAACAAGGAAATACTTTCAAAATTTAATATGCGTCAACGTAGATTAATTTAGTTGGAAAGACAAAAACATGATTAGTCGATAGTATCGAAAAAAAATCGAGCTTGTAAAAACAGTAAAAGATTAAAGCAAAGAGAAAAACTTAATTAATAACATCGAGAAAACCACTGATTTATTAAAATGAAGGATTATAATGTTAATTAAATAGAAAATATTACAAATAGAGCAACTGCTAAACGTAACAGAGTTTTTTACCAAAAAAAAATAAAACGAAATTTAAACGAGAAACTATTTCATTCGCTTCAACGCTTATAGCTATGTGTAGTTTATAATAAAAAAAATATAATGATTTATAGTAACATGAGCATTACATATTTATATTATTAATTTCTTTTATAATAAGTTAATTGTTTAAATCGAAAATTAGATTATTTTAAAAATTTCTCGAAAACTATAAATTTAAGCGGCTGGTGTTTCTTTGTTGCGGAAGACGAACCAGTAAACGCAAAATGCTATGGCTGCAACAGCAATTATGCAGACGATGACGATGACGGCGATTATACCACCACTAAGTCCTGTATCTGCATCTGTATCTGCATCTGTATCTGCATCTGTATCTACAAAGTTAACCATTTTAGCATTCTTTGTTGATATTGAGTAGATTGTGTCTGATGTAAGTTCGAATAACTTTTCGGGTAAAGTATATGAACCTGTGTTGCCTTCTATTGTTATTTCTGAAGTTGCCTTATATGTACCATCTTCAAATTTGTCTTGACTCTTTCCATCTATTTTTTCGTGTACTACTTTTATTGCTCCAAATTTCTTATTTTTTAACTTCTCAGTAATTTTATCGTCATCAAATAAAGATATTGAACCTTTGCCACTATTTTCAGTTATAGTAGCTTCATTAGGATTGTAAAAGTTTAATTCAGTATATTGTTGTTTAACTTCTTTACTGCTTGATTCGACGTAATGTGAAACGGTTTGTTTTACATCCTTCTGAAGAGCTAAATAGATTTTTTCTTCTATTTTTATTCTTTTGCCATTAAGTTCAAATGATTTATAAACTGAATAATCTTTATTAGGAAATATAAATACAGTTTGAGGTAT
>JAAZIT010000364.1 GCA_012800685.1 Clostridiales bacterium | reverse complement strand
GCTGAATCTGTCATTATTTTGATTTTTTGCATAATTGTCCTCCAAAATTTTAAAATTCTTATATTTTACACTGTAGTCTTTATATGCTTAGGTGTTTTAATCAAAATCATATTGAGTAAGTTTTCCCTCTCTATTTAAATCAGGAAAATCCCATTGTCTTAGTACCTCATATGTAGCAATTGCAACTGTGTTAGATAAATTTAAACTTCTAATATTATTTCTCATGGGTACTCTAACACAATTTAAATAATATTTAAAAAGCAAATCCTCTGGAAGTCCCTTATCCTCTCTTCCAAAAAACAAATAGCTGTTATTAGGATAATTCACATCGCTATATGTGTTTTTACCCTTTGTTGTGAAAAAATAAAAGCTTCCATTATTTTTGCTAAAAAAGTCATCTAGTGACTCGTATTCATATTTTTCAAGCTGATCCCAATAATCAAGTCCAGCACGTTTTAAATGCTTGTCCGAAACAATAAAACCATATGGTTTAATTAAATGAAGAACTGCGCCTGTAACAGCGCAAGTTCTTGATATATTTCCTGTGTTTTGTGGTATTTGTGGCTCAACTAGCACAATGTTTAATCTATTCAAAATTAAATATACTTCCCTTTCATTTTTAAATCTATAAAAGCTAAACACCGCAATAATCGTTTATTCCCTTAAAAATTGTGAATGCAACCTCTTGCTGGTATTCTTCGGTTTGAAGCTTGTTGGCTTCCTCAGGATTAGATAAAAATCCACATTCAATCATTATACTTGGGCTTTTACAAAAATAAATAAGATAAAGCTCTTTTCCAGAGATTTTTATCTCCCTCTCATTATTAGGCTGGAGATTATCAACAAACGCTTTTTGCATTGTTGTTGCTAGTATTTCGCTTTTTGGGTTTGTTTGGGAATAAAACATTTGCGCTCCACTATATCGTGAATCTGTAAACTGGTTTTGATGAATCGAAATAGCAATTGAATTTTTAGAGCTATTAAAAATATCAAGCCTTTTTGCCATGTCGGATTTTTTCTGATTGCTTAGTCCTGTTATGTCCTCGTCATGGATTGACACATCACTATCTCTAGTTACAATTACATTATACCCAAATGTTTCAAGCATAATTTTCAAGTCTAGCATAATGTTAAGGTTTATCCCCTTTTCAGCAACTCCATTGTACGCCACACAGCCTCCGTCCATTCCGCCATGTCCGCTATCAAGAATTATTGTGGGAAGCTCTTTATTTTCAGAAACTGCAACGGTAGAAGTGGGGAGAAACTCATTAGGCAAGCTTAAGCTCATGTTGTCCGCTAGTGCAAAGGCAAAGAAATATCCAATTATTAATACAAATGTTCCGACTACTTTAGTTTTTGACATTATAACAACCTCCATGAATAGATTCATATATTAAAAATCTATGCTGACATGCCGTTATTTATGTTAAAAAACCTATTCGTCTTTCCCTTTATACATTATTTTTTCGCCCACGTCAACTCCATTATAACCAATTTTATAAGTAATGAATGTTGTAAATGGAATTAAAAGCTGAACTAGATACATTATTACTATTGCCCAAACGTTATATTTATATGGATTTCCGATAAATCCATGTATTGGAATATCAACAAGAGGAACAAAATAAGTATTGAAAATATAATAAATTGCGCAATAATTTCTTGGAATTACATTTAAATAAGCAAGTAAAGCAACTGTTGCCGTAATAAGTCCTGGTATCATTAATACTAATCCCATTGTTAAACCGAAATTAGCGTCAGGGTCTTTGCCTCGATATTTAACATCACTTTTTACCTTTTCACTAAATTTTAAGCAGTAATCAGCCAGCAATCCACACACAACTCCAGCTGTACAAAGTCCTGTTAAAAAGCTAACTATTACACCTTTTCCATAAATAAACATATACACCAACAGGATCATAAAGCAGGCAATGTTAGCAATAATTAATCGAATAAAACCTCCGCCAATTTTTTTAAGTTTTTCATTTCTATTCATTTTTAATTCCCTTTCATTTTTAAAAAACAATCGTAGAATTTATTATACAATATTTTAGAAATAATTACAACAATAATTTGTGAAATTGTGTTTTGAATAACTAGTTTTAAAAAGGCTATACTACTAAAGCAATCAAATTTTTTCTAAAGGAGTTTTATATGAAAAAAGCAAATAATGATGGAACAAAAATTTATGTTCCAAAAGTACCAAAAAAAGCGGACAATTTATTACTTAATCCTATAGAGACTGCCATGGAAATTGCAGCGGCAGAAAGGGATAATACAATTGTTTACAACAAATCCAGTAACCAATTAAAAAATTAATTTCTTGTATAAATCCCCCTAGTATGATATACTGAATCTAACAGAATCATACTAGGGGGATTTTATGAAAACAGCAGTTGTAACTGGTGGAACACGTGGTATCGGAAGAGAAATTTCCACAATGCTTATTAATAATGGCTATAGGGTTTTTGGACTTTTTGCAGAGAACTTTGAAACAGCAAGAGAATTTTACCAACAAATTAATTCGGAGTCTTTAACTATTTGCCAGTGCGATGTTTCGGATATTAACCAAATAAAAAAAGTTTTTGGTGAAATTGGTTCAGTTGACCTTTTAGTTAACAATGCAGGAATAGCATGTATTGACCTTTTTACATCTATATCAAACCAAAAGCTTGAGGAGCTTATTAGTGTAAATCTTACAGGAGCAATGCACTGCTCAAGGGCTGTTTTGCCTAACATGATAAATAATCAATTTGGAAATATCATTAATATTTCTTCAATGTGGGGAGAAGTCGGTGCGTCCTGCGAGGTGGTTTATTCCGCAACAAAAGCGGGATTAATAGGATTTACTAAAGCACTTGCTAAGGAAGTTGGGCTTAGCGGAATTCGAGTAAATTGCGTTTCAGCTGGTGTAATTATGACAGACATGAATAGCTCACTTTCGAAGGAAAACTTAAACTCGCTAATTGAAGATACTCCCTTAGCTAAAACTGGCACATCAAAAAACATTGCTGATGCAGTTGAATTTTTAATTTCCGATAAGGCTGAATTTATTACTGGTGAAGTCTTAAGAGTTAACGGTGGTATGGTTATTTAAGATAATATTTTAACTAAACCATCAAAGTTTTTATTTGAAAACGACAAAATTATATTGACATTCTTGTTATTTATGTTATATTTATATTAACTATTTTATAAAAAAGTTATGAAAAATCACAAAACAAGTAAAATATGAGGAGGAAAATATGCGCGTAAAAAAAATCATTTCAACGCTTATTGCACTTTCGCTATGTGTTTCAATTGCTGGCTGTGCAAAAGGTGGCAAGTCTTCAAGTGGAGATTCAAGTGACAACAGCTCAAAAAACACTGTGCCTGTTGTCGAAAGCATTGGCGATTTAGACCTTAGTGACTATATTATTAAGACAGATGTTGACCCAAGCTTTAAGATTGAATTTGAGGGCGAGGCAGGGGAATTAAAGGGTGCGGCAGAGGTATTAGACCTTTCATTTCTTGGGGAATTTTCAGGAACCGGATTTGCGATGTCGCCAGATGCAAATTCACCAATTAATTATCAAATTGAAATTCCTGCTGACGGAAGCTATGATATAAATCTTGTTGTAGCTGGCGATACTGATAAAGGGAACGGCTCAATTCAGGTTGACGGTTCGGTTTTATCTACATTTAACGTTAACTCATCAAAGCTTAAAGAAGAAGTTGTTGAAAAGCTATTTCTAACTAAAGGAACTCACACTCTTGGAATAATCAAGGGAACAACGACAGTTTATATCGATACCCTTGAAATTGTTCCATCAAAAGAACTTGACCTTTCACAATACGAGGTTTCAAATGTATTAGCCAATCCAAATGCTAATGACACAACTAAAAGACTTTACAACTTTTTAACTGATGTGTACGGAAAATACATAATTTCAGGCAACTACATAAGCGAAAATACTGGTCGTGGAGTTGAGTCAAGAGAATTTAAACAGCTTAAAAACGAGCTTGGTGATTATCCAGCTATTATGGGACTTGACTTAATTGACCTTACTCCTAGCCGTGTTGAGCATGGTACTAGCTCTAGCGTTGTATTAGGCGCACTAGAGTGGGATAAAATGGGTGGAATTGTTTCACTTTGTTGGCATTGGAATGCTCCTGAAGATTACCTAGAAGTAAACGGCAAGTCTTGGGATAAAGGATTCTACAGCGAAGCTACAAACTTTGATTTAAAAGCAGCACTTGACAAAACCGACCAAAAAGGCTATGACTGCTTAATAAGAGATATTGATGCAATTGCTGATGCTCTAAAAGAACTTGAAAGCTATGATGTTCCAATTTTATGGAGACCACTTCATGAAGCCGGAGGGGATCCAGTTTGGAACAACCCTTGGTTCTGGTGGGGTTCATCAGGAAGTGAAGCTTATATGGAGCTTTGGAAGCTAATGTACGACAGACTTACAAACCACCATGGAATTAACAATCTTATTTGGGTATGGAATGCTCAAAACGTAGGCTGGTATCCAGGTGATGAGTATGTTGACATAATTGGATTTGATTTATATCCAGATGAACATGACGCTTCATCACAAAAAGAAACCTATGATTATATTAAAGCTTCAACAGGCACTAATAAAATAATTGCATTAACCGAAAATGGTGCAATACCTGATCCAGACATTTGTATGGCAGATGGTGCGAGATGGGCTTGGTTCTCAGTTTGGAACGGCGAATTTACTCTTAAAGACTCACAAATATCCAGTCAATATACCGAAATGGATTTATGGAAAAAGGTATATACCCACGATAGAGTTTTGACTTTCTCTGAGCTTCCAGATTTAAAATCTTACCCACTTGACACAGAGGCTTTTTTAGCTTCACAAAAATAATTAAAATAGTTTAGACTAAAAAATAGTACAAGAAATTAAGCCAACCATTATAATAAGTGGTTGGCTTTTTATTATTTATAAATATTATCGTGAATATACTTTATATTTTTGTCAAAGTCAATACTTAGCACACTCATTTTTCTTATAGTTAAAAACTTCCATGTATTGTCATAGGGAACACGATTTTGCTTAATATCATAATTAAAATAAGCAGCCGAATTCAAAACAAGCTCTACTAACTCAGTTTTAGTGCAATTTGTTGTAACCTGTGGGAGCAGGGTGTTAAGAAAATTATCAAGCTGTTTTACATTTGATGACTTTAGCTTTTCTAAAACCTTCATCAAAACTTTTCTTTGTCTTTCGGTTCTTTCAAAATCCCCATCACCCACATACCTTATTCTTGCATAGGACAGCGCTTGTCTTCCATTTAGAGTATAAGTTCCACCTGATGAAAGCTTG
>JAAZIT010000363.1 GCA_012800685.1 Clostridiales bacterium | reverse complement strand
GAAAAGCTATTTGATAAGTAATTATTTTATGATTAATATGAAGGTTATGAAAGAGTATAAAAAATTAATGTTTGAGAAATCCTATATCAATGGGGAATGGAAAAAAGTATCTGGAGAAAAATTAGACGTGAACAATCCAGCCGACGGCTCTGTCGTGGGACAAGTTGAAAATGCGGATGTTGCGACAGTAAAACAAGCTGTCGATGCGGCCTATCAAGCTTTTCCTATTTGGAAAAAGAAAACCGCCAAAGAACGTTCTGCAATTCTGATGAGATGGTACGATTTGATTCTTAAAAACAAAGAGGAAATTGCGCACATTATGGCATTGGAATGCGGTAAACCTTTAGTTGAATGTAAAGGAGAGATTGATTATGGAGCCTCTTTCGTTCAGTGGTATGCAGAACAAGGTAAAAGGAATAATGGAACCGTTATTCCAGGGTTCACCCAAGATCGTCGAATTGCTGTTATCCGACAACCTGTAGGAGTAGTTGGTGCCATCACTCCATGGAACTTCCCTATTTCCATGATTACCCGAAAAATCGCACCTGCCTTAACGGTAGGATGTCCTGTGGTGGTTCGACCGAGTTTGTTAACTCCTTTTACGGCCTTAGCCTTAGCACATCTTGCAGATAAAGCGGGATTTCCAAAAGGAGTGGTGAATGTTGTGGTAGGAGAAGATGCTTCCGCCATGGGAAAAGAATTTTGTGAAAATCCAAAAGTAGCTAAGATCTCTTTCACTGGCTCTACGCGAGTCGGAAAAATTTTAATGAAACAATGTAGTGAGGGCCTTAAAAAACTAAGCTTAGAGCTGGGTGGTAATGCACCATTTATTGTGTTTAGCGATGCCAATATCGACGAAGCGGTCCAAGGAGCTATTGCTGGAAAATTTAGATTTTCAGGACAAACCTGTGTTTGTGTCAACAGATTTTTGGTTCAAGAGGAAGTCTATGATGAATTTGTCGAAAAATTTATAGCTGAAGTCAAGAAATTAAAAATCGGCAATGGTTTGGATGAAGGCGTTAATTTTGGGCCGCTTATAGACGGAAATGCAATGAAAAAGATGAAAATATTTGTAGATGATGCGAAAGAAAAAGGAGGGACTATTATCCATGGAGGAGAAAAAATAGATGATTATTTTTTTCAACCAACGGTTATTACTAATGCGAATAAAAAAATGAAGTTTGCTCAAGAAGAAATCTTCGGGCCGATTGCACCGATGTTTCGATTCAAAACGGAAGAAGAAGCAATTCAAATGGCGAATGACACTGTGTTTGGGTTGGCCTCCTACTTATATACCAATGATTTAAATCGTTCTATTCGCGTAAGTGAAGCTTTGGAGTATGGAATGGTTGGACTTAATGCTGGATTGATTTCCACCGAGGTAGCTCCATTTGGTGGGGTCAAACAGTCTGGACAAGGTCGCGAGGGATCGATTTATGGATTGGATGATTTTGTATCTTTAAAATATGTTTGCACTGGGAATGTAAAGTAAAGCATAGATTTTTTAAGCCAAATTCTATAGAAATATATAACAGGTGGCTATTTTTTGCTTCTTGTTATTTTATGAATTTGTTTGCTAAAGGGTTATGCTCCATCTAGGTTAAACAACGATTCGCG
>JAAZIT010000362.1 GCA_012800685.1 Clostridiales bacterium | reverse complement strand
TCTTGTTGCGGTTTTCATAGATTACTTTACACTACCATAATCATTTTAAAAACATATCTTTTGAATATTGGATAAGAAGTTGTTTTAATACTTCTAATGTGATTCCGCCACCTTTTTGTTTTATAAATTCTATTGCTTTCTTCCATACTGTATTATTTTTAGAAGCGTCTATAAACTCATGACCTTTTAAGGAAATCTCATCAATTATCATTACTCTGGGTGATACATTTTCCTTTCTAACATATATATATTCTGCTTCTACTAACTTCTGAATACTATAATAAATATCATTAACTGAAAAAGAAGGTAATTCCATATCAAAATCAATATTCTTAACCTTGATTCCTTCTGGAAGCCCATGAGTATTGATTTTTAGATTTTTTTCTAAGTATAGTAGTAACGCTCTTATACAATCGTGTTTTAACTGCATATACAACCTTACCTGAGTTTAGCCATAGCTTTATGACCTTTTTTTATTATATATAAACTATATCATACTTTATGGAAAAATAGGACATTTTTTTTATTTTTAACTATAGAAGTGTTCTATATAACAACTGTAATATAATTACTCAAAAATCTTTTAGCACTTTTTAAAAACTTCATATAATAAGTATGTATTAATTTTTATTGTCTATTTTTTTTGTTATCACATGGCTAAAGCTATGTGGCTTTTAGCATTTCTTAATCAAGTCAAACACGTTATGGAATGCAATAAACGCACACGGGCTTGACACTTCTGTTAATCCCATGAACTATGAGCATAAAAAGCGCAAATACTGCTATGCTCAATGGAGTTCGACACTGTTCAGAGACCAATTTTAACCAGCTACTCCTCACTTTTATTTTTGTCCTTATGTTAGGTAGCTAGATTTTTTGTTTTCTGAGTGGCACGTACATCGTGAACGTCTGAAAAGAGAATATACTTCTAGATAGTCGGAACGGTGCCATGGTATGGTGCGGTATCGGCAATATGAGAGCATGAGAAAAGGCACTGATATTCAGACCGCAAAGTTACTACAACGGCAGAGAGAGAACTCAAACAGAGGGGGATATAAACGGCGGGCGGCGGGACGGCGACTGACGATTATATCCCCCTTAGATAGAAAAGTGTATTTTTCTATCAGTGAAAACTTTGGACAATTTATAGGTTTCTGAGACGAATCTATAATAGTATTTTTGTTGGTTTGGCCCACCGAAACGGGCTTAACAACGGGGTTAACGGATTTTCCTAAAAAAATCTGAATGGTCTCAACAGCTATAAAAGCTTATCGAAAAAATTAAAAAGGATGTGGGTTTATGAAATTAGGTTCGCTGGTTTATCAAATAAACCAAAGCTTTAAAGAGTTGGAAAGATTCGGCGAAAGCAAGCACCAAGCAAAAGAAAAAGTTAAAAACAAATATCCAAATAAAACTCCTGTCGTTGACGGAATTTATAGTTATAAAACAATGTCCGCATATCGCCAAACATTAAGAGAATTCACTCCGTTCCTAGATAGGAAATTGCTTTTCTATATCTAGATAGGAAATTGCTTTTCTATATCTAAACTATAGCATCACAAGCATCACATTTTTACCAAGTCAACAGCCTTCTAATTAGCATAATTAACAATATATGTTAGATAAATAGGATGATATATAT
>JAAZIT010000361.1 GCA_012800685.1 Clostridiales bacterium | reverse complement strand
TAAAGAAGATAACAAGGTGGTTTTTAACAAATTTTAAGACATTTAAGATAAAAACCACCGAAATGGCTAATATTTATTCATTTTCTTTAGCTGATTTGGCATAATTTAGAGCTCGAACTGCATTATCGAACTTTTGAAACTTACCGTTTTTAAGTCTGATAACAACATTAGTTCCAAGGTTCTCAGATATCTTAACTAAGTACTCAGTGGCTTCGATTTTAGTCTTAAAGTACTTAATTACCTTCTCTGAACTCTGTCGCTTTACTGCCCAGCCTTTGCCCTCAACGAAGGACAAGGTATGACAGTTCTTCATTTCTTTCTTTTCTTCTTTTTCCATAACATTTCTCCCTAACAAAGATATTAAATTAAATAGCCAAACTGACTATTTTAATTGAAATTTTACAGCACACACACAATTACCTATATTTTATTCCCACTATTAGAGTAAGTCAAAGATATTGTTAGTATACAAATTTGATAATTATATTCTCAAGGGTTTGTAAAAGCAGATAGCGCTTGATTAATTTCCTCTGCATGTCCTGCCATTAAGTGACCACCTGTTTCAAAAGATATAAAGGTACAATTAGGAAATCTTGAAACCGTTTGTTCCATATCAAGATAGCTAGCTAATCTATCATCTTTTGCGTGTAATATTAAGGTTGGAACTTGTAAATCCTCAATATTATATTGTTCATAGTTTTTTGCCATATCAGGATTGGTAATAGAGGCATCAATTTTTACACCAAGGAATCGTTTATTAATTGGGAGCATACTGTAAATAGTACTTTCTTCCATACCCATGATAGGTTCAAATAATGGGCTGATTAAAAACATCATGTAGTTGTTACAAAGGAAAGGGGGTGGTCCTTGGTATTTGATGTAAGTATCAGGCTTTTGCAGAAGAGGTGGCGCTGAGCAATATAATATTAACCCTTTTGTGCGCTCAGGATAATCGAGTGCAAATCTAATGGCGACAGTACCGCCTGCAGAAGTTGCAAGAAGATAAACTTTATCGATTTCAAGTTGGTCTAAGAGTTCAACATATGATTCTACTTGTTCTTTTGGTGTTCCATCTCCTAATATATCACTATCTAAATAGCCAAAGCGAGAGGGTGCAATAATACGATAGGAATCTGTTTTATCCTTAAGGGTCTCAAAAGCTTGATCATAGCCTCCAAAAATTCCATGAATTGAGAGTATGACTTCTCCCGCTCCTATATCTATATAGCTCATATTTCCGTAGCTTAAAGTTGCATTCTTTGCAAAATAGCTTAAAAGACGTTGTTCAGCTTTTTGAGTATAAACAAAACAGCGTACTCCTTGTATAACAAGGTAAAGTAAAAACAAGCTTAGGAAAAATAATAGTATTATTTTTAGCACTCTATATCCTTTGGTCTTTTTCAATTTGAACCTCTAAAAAAGGTATACAATTTTTAATGAATTATTTAAATACAACTGAAAAAAAATAATCAGTTTTAGGCCTTGAGGAAAGTTTTACTCAAAAGATGGCATTTAGCGCAGTTGGGTTAATATTTATTTACCCTTTAGG
>JAAZIT010000360.1 GCA_012800685.1 Clostridiales bacterium | reverse complement strand
GAAAACCAAGGACTTAGAAAGCTTGTTGACAAGCTTTTTAGTAATGATATAGACTTAAATTAGGAGGTTTTATTATGACACCAATTAAAACAATTACAAAAATGAGACTTGAGAAAACAGCTGAAAATCTAAGAAACAACAACATGGACGCATATGTGGTTAAGGACAGCAGCGAAGCAGTAGAATTAGTTAAATCACTTATTACTGAGGGCGAAACAATTTCATGTGGTGGCTCTGAAAGTCTTAAAGAAAGTGGAATTATGGATTTAATGAAGTCTGGCAAATATAATTTTCTTGACCGTTCTTTAGGAAAAACAAGAGAAGAAGTCGAAGAGATTTACAGACAAACATATTTTTGCGACACTTATTTTTCTTCATCAAATGCTGTTACAGAAAATGGCGAGCTTTATAATGTTGATGGAAATTCTAACAGAGTTTCAGCAATATGCTATGGTCCGAAATCTGTAATAATGATATGTGGGTATAACAAGCTTGTTAAGAACATTGATGAGGCTATTCTTAGAGTTAAAACTGTTTGTGCCCCTGCAAATTGTGTGAGACTAAACAGCGAAACATATTGTGCAGCTAAAGGTGAGTGCAAGTCTCTCGTTCAAGGTGGAGATATGCCATCAGGCTGTAAATCAGAGGATAGGGTTTGTTGTAACTATATGGTTTCGGCACAGCAAAGACAAAAGGGAAGAATTAAATTTATCTTAGTTGAGGAACAGCTAGGGTATTAGTATAATAATATTTTCCTTAATTTTACTAGGCACTAAAATAGTTAAAAGATAAGAAACCATAATGTAAAATAACAAGATCTTTCAAAAAAACTTGTTTGAAAAATAACATATTTTAAAAATATATGCGCATAACAAAAAGCTGTTGTACCTTATCGGTGCAACAGCTTAATTTTTTAAAACAATATATTTAAAACTCAAGGGTGATTTTGTAACACAGCCACTCAAGGTTTGATTTTAGTCAAAATCGTATTTTTCTAAAACTCTAGCAGATTTTCTTAAATAAAGATTAGCTTTCGCTAAAGTGATACCAATAGTTTTATTGTCAAATATATTGAGCATTTCACGAGCTTGGCTTAAGGTTTCTTTACCAACCTCAGTTTGATATTGATAGATGCTATCAAGACGCTGACATGATTTCACCTCAAGGTCTTGGTATACCTTTTTAATATCCTTAACAATATTGCTTCTAATATCGTCATAATTCTCGAGAGCAATATCAATAATATCAGTGGTTTTCTTTCTTTTTAGAATTTTGCTGAACACTGACATTGTTGTTGGTGGAAAGGTTTCACTCGTCCCAAAGAGCTTAACACCCATTACTGAACGTGTAACATTCTTATTAAGGGACATCATTATTCTATCAACAGATGTAGCTTGAGTAACGCTAGACAAATCTTGAAGTCCTAGTTTTTTTGCAAGGTCTCGGCTCATATACTCAACAATCTCATTAACCTTATCTCTATGATACTCAATACACCTACGATATGCCTCGCCAACCTTCTCCATTAAATATGAATAAAAGTATTTCCCAATATCATCAGCCGAATAAATTGGCTCTCCAATTTCATCTACCTGTCTGCACTCTAGCATACTTAGTCTTAGCTTTGCAAAAAACTCGTACATCCAAATTTCTGCTTCCTGCTGCATTTCGGTAATATAGAGGTGTAGAGTTGGCTTGCGTTCCTCTAATGCAGAGGCTAATTGGGAACATTTTTCATTAAAATCAAGGGTTTTTTCCTCGAGCTTTTTCTGATCCATTTCTGCCATATCCGCAAACATATTTATCTTTGCAGTGGTTTCATTAACCATTTGATCAAGCATAGTTAAAACACGTTTTGTTCTAATTACGTCCTTTTGCATAATTAAATCACGCTTAAGCGAAAGCTCAAACTTGAAAAATTGTGCTTCATAAAAATCACGAGTTCCCTTATCCTGAAGTCGTGTCGTGCCAAGCTTTCTTCTTAATTCATCA
This sequence comes from Clostridiales bacterium, assembly GCA_012800685.1. Classification (GTDB taxonomy): domain Bacteria; phylum Bacillota; class Clostridia; order Oscillospirales; family Ruminococcaceae; genus JAAZZIT01. Next base: position 6,628 of record JAAZIT010000360.1, on the reverse strand, counting down.
GCACCACTAATACCATATATAAAGGCATTTGGTACAGTTTGCTCAAGCATTCTAGTAAATCTATTCATGATTTTATTTACATCTCTTTGAGAATTAAGGGCATCAATCATGTTAACTAGTACATAAAGCATTCCAAAACGCTGTGGCTGAACATGACTGGCTAAGAAAACTTGTTCAGTTTCTGAAAAGGGGAGAAGGCTTGATGTTGCGTACATAATTGCATCGGCATTAATCAAATATTCAGTAACCTGCTTGTCCAAATCATCTAAATCTGAAAGTCCAGGTGTGTCGACAATTTTCATTTCCTTTAGGAACGGAGAATTATCACGAATATCTATATATGAAATTTTAGCAGGGAAAAGCCTCATTTTAATTTCAAGCTTTTCTCTAGTAATCTCGGAAATATCAAGAGGAATTCTTTGTCCATTTTCTAAAACAGCTTCAATTTTTTGGGTTTCACCATAAGAAATTTCATTAATGGTATAAGTTTCGGGCGAAACATTAGTTGGAGCAAGCTCCTTTCCTAGGAGCGCATTTATAATTGTACTTTTTCCTCTTTTAAATTCGCCTAAAATAACAATAGTAAATGGTTCATTACAACGTTTGGTAATTGTTGCGTCCCAATCAACAAGCTCTTTTACAAATTCATTTCCTAAAATCTGTTCTAGTTCTTTATTTTCAACTAGTCTAGTCATGTTTTCTAAAACAGCTTCAATATCGTTATGGGCATTTTTGTCATCGTATAAATTCATATTATTGCCCTCCTGTTCCTAGAATTATTGAGCTTCGCACATCACAGATTTCACCGTCAACTGTATGAAGATCTGAGTTGTCGAGATCTTTCCTCCATAGAAAAAGGGAATTGCAATAAAGAAATTCCGAAGACGCAAGAAAACCTCTTTCAAGCTCTTCTAATTTAGGGTTAGGGTGAAGATTTCTAGCCGAAGTCATTCGGTTGCTTTCATATAAACCAATAAGGTATTTAGAATTAGCTTTGTCAAGTGATCTTCCGTAAAAGTCCACATATCCTTTGTTATAAATACTACAAAGAATGTCTAAAAATCGTCCAGGCTCATCAATGCAAATGATAGCAGCTCTATTAACTGTGATATCCGCATATTTAACCCATTCAATTAATGAACATATAATTTGGTTACCAATAGGGAATTTATATGAACGCTCAGTTGGTAAAAAAGCATTTTTATTGTTAACGTAAGTATAAGCCCAGTTGTAAATTGCGTGGTTGTTTTGTATTCTTCCACATTCGCAACCAATAAGAAGCTGAAGCTCCTCAGCATTGCACATTTCAACAAGTGGGGCAGAAATAACTATGCACGGTTCAATAATGTCACTAGCCACAGAATAGATTATTGGTCTAGTTATGTCATCACGAACAAATACGATTGGTAGATTAAGCTCTAATCTAGCAGCACATATCTTAACTGTTTCATAAATCGAGGGATGTTTAAGTGGTCCGACTTGGTTAAACTTTAAAAATAGATGTTTTGCTTCTGCTGATATATCTGTTGTATTTATAGCCTTAGTTAGTTTAGTCCAACCAGAAAGGCTCATTATTTTTTGTCTTACAGCGAAATCAGATTCAAAGGCATAGTCGAGCTGTCCACCAACAACGTGATTTTGAAAGGAGCGTGTATACGCATTTAGATATGAGCGGAAACTAGTATCAATTTGCAGCAGCGGATTGACTGATTCTAATAAATCACTCATTAGAGTACCTCCTTAAACTGTTTGTAAAGTTAATTAAAATTTATGCGTATAATATTTAGCTTTCCATAGATTCGGTAAGTACTTTTCTAACTGAGTGAGCGCTAGAGACAATACCGCTTGCTGATTCAGCAATAGAGTGAAGACGTTCCATTTCTCTTTCTGAAATGCTACTCTTTTCATTCTTGAGATCATTTAGATTGTCTAGTGTCTCTTGTGTATCACGAAGAATGATTTCAGTTTCTTGTTCAATTTTACCCTTTAGCCCCTCAAAAGCAGTAAATACCTGACGACGTACTGTTTCAGTAAAGTCTGTATTAAGCTTCATTTCGTGGAACTGTTTTTTAACCTGTGTTTTAAAGTTTGACTTGTATTTGTCAATTCTTTCTTTCACAAGTATTTTATCAATCGCAAAGTTTGCTGAGAATGTTCCAGCAAGCCCTGCAAGTGCCATTAAGCATAAGGTTGCAGGCAAAGCAGTTGTTACTCCCAACACTCCAGCGAAAAACACTGCTGCGTAATATGTAGCATAGAAACCTGCAAATCCGGTTACACCACCAAGAAGTGCACCCTTAAAACCTGCCTCACGGAAGCCTAAGAACATTCCGCCAGTACCAAATGAACCGATTGCCGCACCAATGATTTTGTCAACAGTGCTTCCGTTCTTTGAAATTCTTTCGGGAATTATAAACATATCTTGAATTTTTGCAATAGAAGCGAAGAACTCATCTTCAAAGCCTTGTAAACGCTCAGTTTCAACGCTAATAGCAATATTTATTGCATTTTGAATTTGCTCACAAATAAGCTGTGCTCTAGCCTCAATGCTTTCTTTAATTTTATCTGTTAGCTTAGCAGTAACCATTTTAAGCTGGTCTCTTTTAAAATCATCAGATGACATTTGAAAGTTTTCGATAACGTCCAAAGCAGCTTGTTCAATATTTGTCCAATAGCTATCTAGTACAGGCTGTAAATCGGAGAAAACCTTGTTAGCGGCATCATTAATTTTAACGAATTCTTGACGCTTTTTGTTTCTAATCTCACCTATCTCATCTATTGCAGAAGCATAACGCTCCATAAACTCATCGTTTTCCATCATTAGTGCATTTTCCTGCATAACAACAGAACGTAATATTTCAGTTCCTGAGTTGGTTAGCTTGTTAGCTAGAATTTGAAGAGCAATTACACCACGTTCTTTAGTTAGCATTGTTTCCAAAGCTTTTTCAAACTCAATGAAATTACTTTCAGCAAGTAGCTCGGTGTCGTTGGACTGTTTAGCTGTTAAAGCTTTTTTAGCATATAAACCAATAACTCGTGGAGTTCCTATTTTTCTTTTGTATACAGCAAACTCTCGGCTGTCTTCGCCCATAACTTTTTTTGCTTTATCCATAACGTACTTGCCAATACGACCTCTTACAGTCTCAACTATCTTGTTTTCATCCTCTGGTGAGAAAGTTCCAAAACAGTTTACTACAAATATAATTCTTCCAACGTCAGATGAAAGCATCTTCTTTTCAAGAAAATCCTTTTCAAATTGGGAGAATGGTGAGTTTGCACTGATAACAAATACAGCGGCATCAATTTGTGGAAGTATAGAAAGTGTCACATTAGTCATTTGTTCATCATCATTTAAACCAGGGGTGTCAATGATGTCAACGTTGTTGCGACAGAATTCTGTATCATAGTGAACAGTTGCCTCTTTAACGGTTTCAGCCTTTTCTTCAGCTTCAGCTGTTAGCTTAGTAACATAATTTTCTAGCTGTTCAATATCAACACGCTCGCTAGTGCCGTCCTTGTATTCAACCTGAACATAAGGGTCCTCACTATATGTAACTCGGTTAAGTGTTGCAGTTGCAGGTAAAACGTCAGCAGGCAAAACCTCTTGTCCTAAAAGAGCGTTAATAAGAGTGGATTTACCTCTCTTAAACTCTCCGACAATAGCAACCTCGAAATGATCATCGTTAACTTTTTCAATAGTTTCTCTTATGGATTGAGCGCTGTTAACAAGAGAAATCTCATCGCACATTTTTAATAGCACAGTTAAATCTTCTGTTAGAGTACGGACAGTTTCACGATATCCAGAATAGCTTCCGTAATCAATACGATTTTCCATCTCTGACCTCCAAATCTCGAACAATGTTCAAGTTATTTTTTTGTATTTGTAAGTAGCTATTATTAAAATAGCTGCTACATTAACTAATAAAATGTGTGAGCTCTATTTTTATGTAAAACTGCACACATTACACTACGATACATTATATCATATACATTGCGATATAGTCAACAAATTATACAAATCTACAGGAAAAATTACTCTTTTGCACAAAACATATTTAAAGTATCAATGCACTATGCACAACATTTTGTAATATAACAATTATGGAGATATATTCAATGGTTTAACTAAAGAGAATTAGGCATTAATTACGTTGTTTTAATCTGTTTATAATCCAGTGATAAATCAACAGTTTACCAATTGTAAAAGATTTATTAAACTCTTAATTATCCGTAATGAATTAACCGTTTATAAAGGTTTGACGGGTGTTTGTGAAAATGTTTTTGGTCAATATTAACAAAATTTCATCTAAAAGTTGTCGTGTAAATATCATTTGGTAGAATTATAAAAAGCGGAGAAAATATGTTGTTTTTTAACCAAAAAAGACTTGACATATATATACTGATTAAGTATAATTATAACAATAGTTATTTATGTTAACATATCATTTGTAAGTGATGTGATTTGACAACACAAATGAGAGAAATGTAGGAGAGATTATTAGTAATGAAGAAAAAAATTTTAGCAGGCTTAACAGCCGTATGTTTAACGGCATCAATTGCAACTTTGGCTTTTGCCGATAATAAAAAAACATATTTAGGAGAGGGGCATAGCTATACTGTTGAGAGTATCTTATCTCAGTACCAGTATTTTATTGAGGACGATTTATATGTAGGAAATCATACAGTTGGTTCATTTGCTGTAGGTGGTGAGGCATCAGTTGGAGCTTATGGTGAGGGAGCAATAGGAAATTCATATTTTGGTAAGCTTACAGCTGCAGGAAACTACACATCTGGTCAATGGCTTAGTGAGGATCTCCGTGCTAAAGCTATTTATTATGGTGAAAATGCTACTGGTTCAGCATTACAAGACTATTATGTTGAGAATCCAGATTATATTAACATGGAATCAGCTTTTGGAGCTTTAAAGAATGAGTCTTTAAGCTTACTAGAGGGTGCAAAAAAGTTGACAGTTGATGATATTAAGGTTAACCCTGATCCATATAACCCTGCAATTAAAAAAATAGTTGTACTTGAAATGGATAAGCATAGTAGATTTGAAATTTCTTTAGAAATATTAAATCAAGTTGATAGAATTGATTTACAGGGTGTAACCGTAGAGCAATTAGCTAGAGAAGGTTTTACAATTTCAATAACAGATGTGCAGGAACAAGAGGTTAGATTAGCCACTGGTTATGATTTTGAGGCGAATATATCTTTAAATGCAGGCTTTAGTTCAAATGATGGAGATATGCAGAACACTTATAGCTTTAAAAATTTAGAAGGTTCTCAAAATGGAGGTCAATTTAATTTGACAGGTGTTAACTTAACATTTAATTTCCCTGATGCAACTGGAACTGTAAAACTTAGTCAGGTGCCGGGACATGTTATTGCACCTAACGCACATATTGTTGTTGAACTTGGAAACTTTGAGGGTGGTATAATTGCTAAGTCTTTAGAAAACAATGGAGCAGAAGGACATTTCTTCATGTTTAATGCTAATTATAAGCCTGTGACTACACCTGATGATTCAACAACTACAACAGTAACAACTCCAGTGCCAACAACCACACCAGCACCAACAACAACTCCAGCGCCAACAACCACACCAGCACCAACAACAACTCCAGCGCCAACAACCACACCAGCGCCAACAACCACACCAGCACCAACAACAACTCCAGCGCCAACAACAACTCCAGCACCAACAACCACACCAGCACCAACAACCACACCAGCACCGACAACAACTCCAACAGCAACAACAACGTTAAAGCCAGCAACAACTCCAACAGCAACAACAACGTTGAAACCAGCAACAACCCCAACAGCAACAACAACGTTGAAACCAGCAACAACTCCAACTGCAACAACAACGTTGAAACCAGCAACAACCCCAACAGCAACAACAACGTTGAAACCAGCAACAACTCCAACAGCAACAACAACGCTGAAACCAGCAACAACCCCAACAGCAACAACAACGTTAAAGCCAGCAACAACCCCAACAGCAACAACAACGTTGAAACCGGCAACAACTCCAACAGCAACAACAACGTTAAAGCCAGCAACAACCCCAACTTTAACAACGACACTAAAAACAGAAACTAATCCAAATCCAGAAACGACTTCAAAGTCAACAACAACTGCATCGGAGTTAACGGAACCAGTGGAAACGACAAGTGAAGTTCATCCTAGTACTACTATTATAACAACAAATGACGGCTCTACAGCAGGCGATAATACAGATAAAACACCTGGAGAGATTTTAAGTGGTGCTAAGGATGCTGAAGATAAATATACAGATAAGGATGACCTTACTGATAGTGAGATCAAAGATATTGAAAAGCAAATTACTGATTTAGAGACTATTATTAGTGATACTAATTATACTGCAGGGCAGAGAAAAGAAGCCGAAGAGCTTAAGGTATCATTAAATCAGATTCTTGCTAACAACAAGGATAAGGCACCAAGCACAGGTTCAACACCAATTTTAATAGTGGGTGCATTATTTACTGTTGGTCTAGTTCTTATGACAATTTCCGAAAGAAAAAGAACAGATGAAGACAAATAATTTATTTTAGAATATTATAATAAAAATAACGCCTAATCTAGGTGTTATTTTTTTGTT